>CAMLLA010000180.1 GCA_946480525.1 uncultured Asticcacaulis sp.
AGTTGCGGACGCGACTGCTGATGCGTTCGGCCGCCCGCCTTGACAAGCTCCTGTCCGGCCAGATCCTGCACCGGCTGTATTCCATCCAGACGACCAGCGGCAAAAGCGCGTCCTTCGCCGGCATGATGCGCGAATTCGACACGTTGAAAGGCGTCCTGAGCGGACCGGGCGTTATCGCCCTTTTCGACGCGCCGTGGATCATATTCTATCTCGGCCTGTGCTTTCTGCTGCACCCCTATCTGGGCGCACTGGCGCTGACCGCGGGCGGCAGCCTGGCGCTTATCACCTTCCTGAACGAACGCGCGACCTACGAAAAGATCACCTCGGCCAACCAGGCGATAGCCAGCGCCTATCTCGAACAGGAAGCCCTGACCTCGCGGGCGGATGTCATTCGCGCCCTTGGCATGCAGGGCGAAATGGTCCAGGTGCAGCTCAAGAGCCGGAACATCGGTGTCAGCGAAGGCCTTCGCGCCAATGCGGCCGGGGATAATTTCGCGGCCCTGACCAAGTTCCTGAAGATGCTGCTGCAATCCCTGGCCCTGGGCGTCGGCGCCTGGCTGGCGATCTCGCAGCAAATCTCCGCCGGCGCCATCTTCGCCGCCTCCCTGCTGATGACGCGCTCGATCGCGCCCATGGAGCAGATCATTGGGCAATGGCGCAGCCTGACAAAGGGCTATAACGCCTATAAGAAGCTCAACAGCCTGTTCTACCAGGTCGATCCGGAGCCCCAGCTGGTGCAGTTGCCGGCGCCCAAGGCATCGCTGACGGTCGATAACCTGACGGTCGCCAATCGCGAACAGCGGCGCTACTTCCTGCAAGGCGTATCATTTACAGTAAAGGCCGGAGAAACGATTGCCATCATCGGTCCCAGCGGCGCCGGGAAGACGACCCTGGCGCGGGCCATTGTCGGGATCGACAGCTATGATTACGGCACGGTCCGCTTCGACGGCTCCGAACGTTCCGAATGGGACCAGCAGCGCCTGGGCAAATGCATCGGCTTCCTGCCCCAGGATACCTGCCTCTTCCCGGGTACGATCGCAGCCAATATCAGCCGTTTTGAAGGCACGCTGAATTCAGACTCGCTACTGATCGACCAGAAGATCGTCGAGGCCGCTAAGGCCGCCGGCGCCCACGACATGATCTCGAAGTTCCCGCAGGGCTACAACACCGTGCTTGGCGCGGGAGGTTCAGGCCTGTCCGCCGGACAGGCGCAGAGAATCGGGTTGGCGCGCGCCCTGTACGGTGATCCGTTCCTTCTGGTCCTGGACGAGCCGAACGCCCATCTTGACCAGGAAGGCGAAGACGCCCTGATGAAGGTCATTCAGTCGTTCTGCGATCGCGGCGGTGCCGTCATGGTGATCGTGCACCGCGCCGCCATCCTGTCGGTCGTCAACAAGATCCTGTTCCTGAAAAATGGCCGAGCCGCCTTCTTCGGCACGCGGGACGAATGGGTCAAGGCCCAGCAGCCTCAGGCCCAGATCGATGGCGACGACGCCAGCAGCCGGCCGGCCCTGGCGAAAAGCAACTGACGTGTGTTCCAGACAAATGCGCATAGATTTTAAATCCAGCTTCCGGGCAGTGTCATGAGCGACAACGCACTCGTTAATACCGACAAGACCGAGATTGCCGTCGATCTCGACGGCCGCCCCGTCGAACAGGACGATCCGCGCCGCGATATTCGCAACGGTTTCATTTTCGTTGGCGTCTTCTTTCTTCTGTTCGTCGGATTGGCAGCGCTTATCCGCGTCGATGCGGCGATCTACTCCCACGGGTCGATCGTCGTCAGTGGCTCCAGGCAACAGATTCAGCACCGCGAAGGCGGCGTCATCACGGCCGTAAGGGTTCGCGAAGGCGATTATGTCAAACAGGGCCAGGTCCTGATCGAGCTGGCCGGCGACAATACCGAAGCCAACGCGCTGGCGCTCAAGTCCGAATATATCAAGCTGATGATCACCCAGGCCCGTCTCCTGGCGGAAATGAAAAGGGCGGGCAGTTTTGCCGAGCCGCCGGAGCTGAAAATGTTCACGGGCGCAGACCGCGTGCTGGTCGACAACGAAATGGCGACGCAACGCCAGGCCATGAACTTGCGTTATCGCGAAATCAACGATCAGGTGACGGTCCTGGCCAAGCGCCGTAACCAGACGCAGGAGATGATCGCTGGCGCCCAGCGTCAGCTGCAACTGAACGACAGGCGCCGGGCGCTGGCGCAGGACGAACTGACCAGTGTCGAAGGCCTGGAAGCCAAGGGGTACGCACCCAAGACGCGCGTCCGCCAGCTCCAGCAATCGATCGCGGGCCTTGAGTCCGACAATGCCGGTCTTAATGCCGACATGCGCCGCAACATCGCCAGCATTACGGAACTTAGCGCCCAGGAAAACTCGGTTCGCAGCCAGGCCGCGGCCCAGATCGTTCAGCAGTTGGAACAGATCAGCAGCCGCCTGAGCGAGGTCGCGCCAGGCATGACGTCAGCATCGGCTCAGCTTGGCCGCACGACCGTCAAGGCAACCTCCACCGGCCGTGTCGTCGGCCTGACCGTGCACAATGCCGGCGCCGTCGTGACGCCCGGCCAGGTCATGCTGGAAATTGTTCCTGACGACGCGCCTCTGATTATCGAAGCCATGGTCGACGCCAAGGATGGCGATGACATCCGTCCCCAGCAGGAAGCCCAGATCCGCTTCAGCGCCATTCAGGAACGCGACCTGCCGATTCTGAAAGGCAAGGTGCTCAAGATTTCTCCGGACACCTTCCAGGACCAGAAGACCGGCGTGCATTTCTATAAGGCGCAGGTTGAGGTCAGCCCTTCGGCGGTCAACGAGATTTCCAAGGTGCGTGGCGGCAAGGATGTCCTCAAGCCCGGTCTGCCGGTGGAGATCATTGTGCCGCTACGCAAGCGCACGATCCTCGGCTACCTGTTCGAGCCGCTGAATCAGACATTCTGGCGCAGCTTCCGGGAGCACTGATTACCTTTCGGCCTGACGCAGCCATATCATAAAAGCGGGTGAGGACTGTTCGCGATGCAGAGGATGCTGCTGAGGGGTTTGGGGATTGTCGGGGCGTCACTGCTGCCTCTGTCGGTGCAGTCTGAACCCAAGACCGTCACGTTCGTCCAGCCGGTGTCCTGCAAGCTGGGCGAAACGTGCGTGATCCAGCAGTATTTCGATCACGACCCTGGTTCAGGGGCTGCGGACTATCGATGCGGGGCACAGACCTACGATGGTCACGACGGCACGGATTTCCGCATCCCGGACCAGACCTTCCTGGCCAAAGGCGTTCCGGTCGTCGCCGCGGCCGATGGCGTTATCCTGGGTGTCCGCGACGGAGAGCCGGACGCAACGGGGTCTGGCTATGACGAGGCGGCGGTTGCGGGCAAGGAATGCGGCAACGGCGTGGTCATCCGCCACTCCGTTGGCTGGGAAACGCAATACTGCCATATGCGCAAGGGGTCGATCCAGGTTCGGAAACACACGCTGGTAAAGGCCGGCGCGGTCCTGGGCTACGTCGGACAATCAGGCAAGGCAGCGTTTCCGCACATGCACTTTTCCGTCCGGCACAACGGTGAAAAGGTCGACCCCTTCTTCAGCCAGGCGGCGTGCAGCACGGACGCATCATTGACCGGATCGAAATGGCGCCCTGAGGACCAGAAAGCCCTGGCCTATCGACCGGCTTTCGTCCTCAACAGCGGTTTCACCACGGCCACCCTGGAGATGAACGACGTGGAAAGGGCGGGCTTGCCGGTACCGAATGCTGGTTCAGCCGTGCTCATCGCCTATGTCCGGGCGATAGGATTGCTCAAGGGAGATGTTCAGCATCTTGTGGTGAAGGATCCCGACGGCGATGTGTTTGTCGAAAACGCCGAGGCGCCTCTCGACCGCAACAAGGCCCAGTACCTTCTCTACAGCGGGCGTAAACGGCCCGCGACGGGCTGGCGCAAGGGCAGGTATTCGGCACGCTACACGATTACCCGGCAGGGACAGGTCGTGGCCGGCACAAGCTTCGACTTCACGATGTAGACAAAAAGCCGGCGGATGGCTCCACCGGCTTTTCGCTGTTTCAGGACTTGTGTCCGATATCAGAAGATAAAGTCGCTGGCTGAGACCGAGGCAACACCCTTCAGGAAGATCGAAGTGTTGTTGAATTCGATCAGCGTGCCGCCATTGACGCTTTCGATGTCGAGCTTGCTGAACTTCGTGAAGGCCAGACCAAGGTCGATCTTGTCCACGCCGCTGACGAAATCGACGATCTGGTCGTAGCCGTCGTTGCGATCGAAGTGGAAGACGTCACTGCCCGCACCGCCGGCAATAAGGTCGTCGCCGTCGCCGGCCCAGATGTGGTCATTGCCGGCGTCGGCCATGATGCGGTCGTTACCCTTGCCGCCGAACAGCACATCGTTGCCGTCACGGCCCCAGATGATATCGTCGCCCTTGCCGGAAAAGACCCAGTCGTCGCCCTTGCCGGCGGTCAGGTTGTCACTGCCCTTGCCGCCGAAGACCAGATCGTCACCGGTGCCGGCGTTGACCACGTCGTCGCCCTTGCCGGCGACGATGATGTCGTTGCCGGTAGTAGCGGTCAGGTTATCATTGAGCTTAGTGCCGACCAGAAGATTAAGAGTGCTCAGTTTTCCGAGCAGATTAAGCAGAACAGACATGAAATTCCCTCATTTGTTAGCGCGCCCCCAACGCTGTGACGAACCTTTCGCCTTCCTTCGCTGGGCCTTACACGTATGGATGCAAAACCTATGCTTATAATTACAGGGCAAAAACGTGCCGTGACGAAACATCTGTTTCATTCTGGAACTGCTGCCTGCCCACACAAAGCCATCTTTTTAACTTTTTAGAAATTTATCACCCCTGCTGATTGAATCGATACGGGTAGCGATGGGGTACCTGTCGCCTGGAAAGGGATACCGCACATGCCCAGCGGACGAAGGTGCTAAAATACCCGACCCGCACCCGGACTTTCGTCACCGTCTTGAAGCGGATGGCCTGTATCAGTTTCCCGCGCCGCAGAACGGCAGCCTGGGCGGCGATCGATGGAGAAGCCGGAGCGGCGCTGCCACGCCTTTGGAATGGGGCTTCATTGTCGCATTTTCATCACATGAGACGACGAACACACATCGGGATCACCGTGCGTTCTTCGGCATTCGTAAACCCGGCGGAAATTGGGAAGGCTTGTAAAAATGAGCTTGCGGTGGGCGGGCCCGGTCTCCCGTTACCAATATCCGCCGTGAGGAAAGGGTAGTCCGCGCAATCAACCCGCAGGAGTCATGGCTTTGCCTCTGTGCTCGCCGATGCCAGGTTTGTGAAGCCGTCGGCTGCTGTGGGTGGGCGACCTTCCGGGCGATGGCATAACAATTGCTTGTCCGTCTATTGGCGAGTTATTAATAAAGGCTAGGGGACATCCATGGACAACGAAGTACTAGCAATTCCTTCAGCACCGGCAATAGGTGTTCTTTTCGACACCGTCATCTTTGCGGTGTTTGTCACCATCGTTGCCGGCATCATCGGCTGTGTAACGGTGCTGAATGCGCTGGATTCGAAATCGAGGCTCAAGGTGACGGTTTGATCCCGGCGGAGACAGGTATCAAAACAAAGGGCCATTGCGGTATCCCGCAATGGCCCTTTGTTTTTCTGTCCTTGCTCCGTGTCTATGCCGACACGGGCTGGTCAAGCGGCTCAAGACGATTGGTCCCTAAGGACTGATACACGCCGATCGTCTTTTCGGCGACATGCGACCAGGTCAGGAAGTTGCCCTTGTCGACCACGTACTCGGCCTGGTTTTCAATGCCGTGCGTAAGCTTGGCCGAAATGGCGTCGATGTCGTTAGGGTCGACAAAGTGATGGCTGGGCAGCGGCATGTCCTTGTTTTCCGGAATGTCGCTGATCAGCACGGAGCAGCCCTGGCTGATGGCTTCAAGTGTCGCGTTGGACGACCCCTCGTGCAGCGAAACGTTGACGTACAACGCGCTGCGCTTCAACAGCGCCGGCACGCTGGAGCGCGGCACGCGGCCCAGAAGCTTGACCTTGTCATTCAGAAGGGGGCGCAACTGTTCTGCGTAGGGTTCGTCGTCGAGGCCGCCGGCGACAACCAGATCATACTCGGGATGCGTTTCGCTCAGCTTGTTGAATGACCTGACCAAGTTTATCACGTTCTTCTGGTAGGTGACACGGCCGACCGAAAGAATGAACGGACGATCCGAGGACAATGGCAAATGGCTATCCGACACAATGGCCGGGTCCAGTGCATTGGGGATCATGTGAACATTTTTCTTAATGCCCTTTTTCGCCAGGCGATCGCTTAGCGCCGGCGTGACCGAAATCACGGCGTCGGCAAAACGCAGCTGCCATTCGGCAAACAGGAAGCCCAGCCGGCCGACAAACCCCCACTTATTGAGGATGTAATCCGCCGACCCATAGCGCACGACCGTCTTGCAGCCGAACAGCTTGTATACAAGCAGGAATACGGCGGAGCCCAGGCCCTGCAGGTGGACGACATCCGGCCGCATCTTCAATACCTGGTAGATCGCATACAGATAATAGGCGATCTTGTCGGTATTCAGAAACTTGACGGTGGGTGACGCAAGCAGCTGAACGCCCCTGTATTGCTCCCCTTTGATGTATTTGTGCAGGCCCATGACGGTTACGTCATATCCGGCTGCCGCCATCAACGGGAAAAGGACTTCGGCATTTTTTTCGGCGCCACCTTCGACATCGGGAATGCCACGCGCTCCGATAACCAGTACTTTTTTAGACTGCATAACTTATGCCCCTAGTTCTTAGTTCTTTGGCTTGCGCATAATACCGCAATGTCAGCCCACACATTAGTCCGTAAAGGATAACACCTTCGATGTTAACATTAGGCATAGTTGACAAGGTTAATAAAAAATAACTGATATGCAAGGATGTTAATACAATCCTATACTTTGGAGTACATCTTAACGAATAATAAATCATGGTCAACATGCTAATAATCGTCAATACGACGCCAGAGATGCCGTATTCATAAATGAACGAAACGAACATGTTGTGGGCGTATTTTTCGAACACGCCCTTCCATGCGTCCGGACCGAAGCCAATAAAGGGCTGCAGTCCCTTTCCTTCGGCGGCGGCATGCAGATAACCCGACCACAGCTGCAGGCGGCCGGACAGGAACTGCCGTTCAGGCGTCGTAAATTCGTGCGGCATTTTTTCGAGCAGGGCGATCTTGTCGGCGATCATCAGCAACTCGCCGAAACGGTCCTGGTTCATCGTAAACAATACGACGACCCCGGCGACGCCGGCGGTAACCAGACCGCCCCGGATCAGCCATGTCGTGGACAGGCGCCTGACCTGGATGGACGAAATCAGAAAGGCGCCGAACATCGGCAGCGCCGCCAGAAGCGCTGTCCGGTAGTTGCTCAGGACAATGGAAACAAGGCTGATCGAGCACCACAGCAGCTTGGTACGGAAGGTGATGTCACGATTGGCGACCGTGATCACCATAAGCGCCAGGGGAATCATCGAGAAGGTGGCTTCGTGAACATAGCCGCCGATGTAGCTGACGGAGCCGTCGCCTTCGGTCGCCTTGAACTGGCCGGTCGCCAGTGAGATCGCCTGATACAGCAAAGGCACCGCAAAGGCCTTGGTCAGGACGGTAAAGTTGAAGCGGTCGTCGTCCGGCAGCAGGAATACGGCGACGGCCACGGAGAAGAACAGCACCTGCCGGATAAGGGCGTTGACCAGGCCGACATACTCCTGGTTGGCCACGCCGCTCAAGACGATCAACACAGTGAATATGTAGAAGACCGCCAGATATTTCAGCTGGAAAATCCGGGGGCCCAGAGCCCAGACGCCGGCCACCATGAACAGGATCGTCGACAGGGCATTGATGCTCTGGCCGGCGGCGATGGGAACGATGGTGTAGACGTGCAGGAAATTCAGCACATAGCGAAGAAGCATCAACAGGAAGAGAAAGCGGAGCGGGGTGCTCAACCGCCTGGTTACGCCCAGCCACAAGAGGACCAACAGGGCGAATATCCCTATGGCTAGCTCTGGTATCCCCAACATGGGGGCTCTGGCGACGACCTCGTCCATTACTATCTAAATCCTTGTCCTTAAGAATCCAGATAGTAATTCTTGACGGCCTTATAA
>CAMLLA010000181.1 GCA_946480525.1 uncultured Asticcacaulis sp.
GCACCCCGACACGCCGGTCATCCTCAACCATATGGGCATGCCGGTCGATGCCGATCTGACCCAGTGGCGCGAAGGCATGTCGAAGCTGGCCGAACTGCCGCACGCCGCCGTCAAGATTTCCGGCCTCGGCTTTGTCGATCGCGGCTGGACGGCCCAATCGATGCGCGGCCTGGTGCTGGAAACCATCGACCGCTTCGGTCCGGAGCGCTGTGCGTTCGCCAGCGACTTCCCGACCGACAAGTTGTTCAACTCCTACTCCTACGCGATGCGCGCCTACGACGACATCACCTCAGGCTTCAGCGCGTCCGAACGCGACGCGTTGTTCGCCACCACCGCCGAGCGCATCTACCGAATTTAAAAGCGTTTTCCCTAAAGCGGGCTGCGGCTTATCGCACGCTAATCATATAATGATATAAAGATATCTTTATATCTTTATTGACTCCTGGAATTTTGGGCGTTAGCAATCGGCACTCCATGCCATTGCTTTGAGGAACCGCCGTGTCACAATCCGCCCCCACCCTCCCCGTCGCCACCTTGGGCACGCCCCGTATCGGCCTGCGCCGCGAACTCAAAACCGCACTCGAAAGTTTCTGGGCCGGCAAGACCGACGAAGCCGCGCTCCGCCACACCGCCCGAGCCTTGCGCGCCGTCAACTGGGGTCGTCAGGAGGCACGCGGCGTCACTGTCATCCCGTCCAATGACTTTTCGTTCTACGACCATGTGCTGGACATATCGGTGATGGTCGGCGCCATCCCGGCGCGCTACGGCTGGCAGGGCGGAGACGTCGGGCTCGACACCTATTTCGCCATGGCGCGCGGTTCCAATGGTCACGCCGAAGGTTGCGGTCCCGGCTGCACGTTTCGTCACGGCGGCGGCATCCCGGCGCTGGAAATGACCAAGTGGTTCGACACCAACTATCACTACATGGTGCCGGAATTCACCGCCGATCAGACGTTCACCCTGACCTCGCAAAAGCCGGTCGACGAATTCCTGGAAGCGAAGGCGCTCGGCTATCACACGCGGCCTGTGCTGCTCGGGCCGGTCACTTATTTGCGCCTCGGCAAGAGCGAAGACGGCAATGCCATCGCCCTGATCGACCGGCTGATCCCCGTCTATGTCGAACTGCTGAAGCGTCTGCACGCCGCAGGCGCCGAATGGGTTCAGATAGACGAGCCGGCCCTGGCGCTCGATGGTGATATCGCCACAGCCGCCGCCCTGCAAAAAGCTTATGCCGCCTTCGCCCACGAAGTGCCGGGCCTGAAGTTACTCGTAGCCAGCTATTTCGGTGGGCTTGAGGACAATCTCGACCTGGCCGTCTCCTTGCCGGTCGCCGGCTTGCATATCGACCTGATCCGTGCGCCGGAACAGCTTGAACCCGTCCTTGCCAAGGCGCCAAAGGACCTCGTCCTGTCGCTGGGTGTGATCGACGGCCGCAACATCTGGCGCGCCGACCTGGCGAAAATTCTCGACTGGCTGGAGCCCGTCATCGCCGCCCACGGCCGCGAGCGCTTCCAACTGGCGCCATCCTGCTCTCTGCTGCACACGCCGATCGACCTCGACCAGGAAGAGGCGCTCGACGGCGATGTCCGTTCATGGCTCGCCTTCTCGGTCCAGAAGATGAGCGAACTCAACACCCTGTCCAGGGCGCTCGCCCAAGGCCGTGACAGCGTCCGCGACACGCTCGATTCCGCCATCTCGGCGGCGGCCGCCCGGCGCAATTCGCGCAAGGTCCATGACCGCTCAGTCGCCAATCGCCTGAAGGCCGTCACACCCGAACACAGCCAGCGCCACAGCCCGTTCGAGGCGCGCGCCGTTTTGCAACGCCAGCGCTTCAATCTGCCGGCCTTTCCGACGACCACGATCGGCTCCTTCCCACAAACCGCCGAGGTCCGCCAGGCACGTTCCGCCCACGCCAAAGGCCAGATCGATGACAGCGGCTATGATCAATTTCTGAAAGAGGAGACCGGCCGCGCCATCCGCTGGCAGGAGGAGATCGGCCTCGACGTCCTGGTCCATGGCGAATTCGAGCGCAACGACATGGTACAGTATTTCGGCGAGCAGCTGTCGGGCTTCGCCTTTACCAAGCACGCCTGGGTCCAGTCCTATGGTTCGCGCTGCGTCCGTCCGCCGGTGCTTTATGGCGACGTGTCGCGTCCGCGTGCGATGACCGTGGAATGGTGGCGCTACGCCCAGTCGCTTACGACCAAGCCGGTCAAGGGCATGCTGACCGGACCGGTGACCATCCTCAACTGGTCGTTCGTCCGCGACGACCTGCCGCGGTCTGAGGTCTGCCGCCAGATTGCCCTCGCCATCCGCGACGAGGTCGAGGACCTGGAGGCCGCCGGCGCCGGCATGATCCAGATCGACGAAGCGGCCCTGCGCGAAGGCCTGCCGCTTCGCCGCCGCGACTGGCAGACCTATCTCGACTGGGCTGTCGATGCCTTCCGCCTGAGCGCCTCAGGCGTCAGCGACGAAACCCAGATCCACACCCACATGTGCTATTCGGAGTTCAACGATATCCTCGACAGTGTGGCGGCCATGGATGCCGACGTCATTTCGATCGAGACGTCGCGCTCGCGCATGGAACTGCTCGACGCCTTCCGCACGCACAAATATCCGAACGACATCGGACCGGGCGTCTATGACATCCATAGTCCGCGCGTGCCGGACACGTCAGAGATGACCGATCTGCTCTCGCTCGCCCGGCAAAGGCTCAACGACCGGCAGCTTTGGGTCAATCCCGACTGCGGACTGAAAACACGCGGTTGGGACGAAACGAAGGCCGCGCTCATCAACATGGTCGAAGCGGCGAAACACTTGCGGGAAACCGCGTGATTTGACTTTTCGGGTGCCCGGGCGGAATACTTCTTCCAAATAAATTTAATAAATACCGGGAAGAAAGACATGGCTCAGGTCAACCTGAAGAGCGTTACCATTGCGTCGCTCGCCGGACTTTTGTTCGGCTTTGATACCGCCGTCATCTCCGGCGTCACCGATTCGCTCCGCACTGTCTTTGCGCTCGACGCGCAAGGCCTGGGCTGGGCGGTATCGGTGGCGCTGTGGGGGACGTTTGTCGGCGCGCTGTTCATGGGGCGCTTAGGCGACGCCATCGGCGGACGAGACGCCTTGCGCATCATCGGCCTGATGTACGTCTTGTCTTCGCTCGGCTGTGCGCTGGCGCCCGACCTTACCACCTTTGTCATATCGCGCTTCGTGCTGGGCTTGGCGGTCGGCGGCTCTTCCGTCCTTGCGCCCGTCTATATCGCGGAGATCGTGCCGGCCGACCGGCGCGGGGCGCTGGTCGGCCTTTTCCAGTTCAACATCGTCTTCGGCATATTGATGGCCTATGTCAGCAATTTCGCCGTTGCGTCGCTGATGAGCGGCGACGATGTCTGGCGCTGGAAACTGGGGATTGCCGCAGCCCCTGCCGCCCTGTTCCTTATGTTGCTATTCGCCATTCCGCAAAGTGCGCGCTGGCTGGCGGCCAAGAACCGCATCGAAGAGGCCATTGCCAGCCTGACGAAGCTGGGTGTTGCCAATGCCCAGGCCGCCGTCGCCGAATTCACCGCCGCCGACGCGAAAACCTCCGCACGCCTGTCGTGGGCCCAGCACAAGAAGCCCATCATCTTTGCCATCCTGCTGGCCATGTTCAACCAGCTGACCGGCATCAACGCCATCCTCTATTATCTCAACGACATCTTCGCGGCGGCGGGCTTTGACCGCCTGTCGGCCGACTGGCAGTCGATCGCCGTCGGCGCCGCCAACCTGACCGCCACCGTCATAGGCATGAGCTTTATCGACAAACTCGGCCGCAAGACCCTGCTGGTCGCGGGCGCAGTCGGCGTGGCCGTCGCTTTGGCAGGGGTGGCCGTCATCATGGCCACCGGCGAAGGTCGCTCGCTGTTGCTGTGGATGCTGCTTCTGTTCATCGTCTCGTTCGCCTTCAGCCAGGGCGCGGTCATCTGGGTCTATCTCGCCGAAATCTTCCCGACGCCGGTGCGCGCCACCGGCCAGAGCCTCGGCAGTGCCATGCACTGGATCATGAACGCCCTCATCGCCGCCGCTTTCCCGGTCATCGCCGCCAAGACCCAGGCCCTGCCCTTTGTCTTCTTTGCGGTTTGTACGGTCATCCAGTTGGTCGTTGTGGCAAAACTGTTCCCCGAAACCAAGGGCGTCGAACTGGAAGACATGGAAAATCGGATCTAGGATTGCGTACAGACGTGCGTTCCCTATCTGTGCGTTGTGTCCCTCCTTTCCGAAATCACTGCCTGCCGGGTCTGCGAGGCCCATCTGCCGCTGGGCCCGCGCCCCGTGGTACGGATCGATCCGCGCGCCCGTATCCTGATCGTCGGCCAGGCGCCGGGCACCAAGGTTCATGTCTCAGGCATTCCGTGGGACGATGCCTCGGGCAAGCGCCTGCGCGACTGGCTGGGGGTGACACCGGAGATTTTTTACGATCCGGCGCTGTTCTCGATTGTGCCCATGGGCTTCTGTTATCCGGGCCGAGGCTCAGGCGGCGACAACCCGCCGCGGCCGGAATGCGCACCGCTTTGGCACGACCGTGTGTTGAAGACGCTCCCCGATATCAAACTGACCCTGCTGATCGGCGCCCACGCCCAGTCGCGCTATCTGGCTGACCGGCGCAAAGCCACGCTTGGCGAAACCGTGCGCGCATGGCAGGACTATGCCAAAGACGGCCTTTTGCCGCTCGTCCACCCCAGCCCGCGCAACGGCATCTGGCTCAGCCGCAATCCGTGGTTTGAAGCCGAGATCGTGCCGGCGATGCGCAGGCGCGTACAGACCATTTTGGCGGAATAAGACTATGTGCGGACAGTTCGATGCTCTGACGCTTCTGGCTTACGGTCTGGTCGGATTCTCACCGGAGACCCTAAAAAACCTTGTCTCGCCCGTCCCCTATATCGTGAAGCCGACGCTGGGCGCCTCTTGCCTCATCGCAAATCCGGATCACGGCGGCATTGAAGCCGCCACCCTGCGTTTCGGTCTGGTGCCACTGTGGTATCGCAAGTCAATTCGCGACTGGACGGCGACGACCTTCAACGCCCGTCTTGAAGAGGTGGAAACCAAGGCAGTCTTCAAGGGCGCCTGGCGCTATCGCCGCTGCGTTGTGCCGGCCGAAGCCTTTTTCGAATGGTCAGGGCCGAAGACGGATCGCACCAAGTGGCGGATCACCCGGGCCGATAACCAGCCCCTGGCCTTCGCCGGCATCTGGGACCAGGCCGATGTGCTGGAAGGTGAAGTGTTCAGCTTCAGCCTGCTGACGCGGGCGGCCGGGCCGGACATGGCCGCCATCCACACGCGTGAGCCCGTGGTGCTTGGGCCGGATCATTGGGAAGACTGGATGCGGATGAAGCCGGTGGATTTGGCTACCTCGACGCCGCTCAGACTCAGCCGCGTGGACGACGGGAAAATCGGCCAGACAATGAGCTTGTTCTAACCATCGTAACTTCTCCATTACTCCCCGAAGAACTCACGCTGGGAGCGTTCCAATTCCTCGACATAGCGGCGGTTGGCGTATTTTTCCGATACGAAGCCCAGCAGCCGGTGATGATCATCGACCACCGCCAGGTCATCGACGCTGAAGTCGGAGAACACGCGCAGGATCGCTGAGATATCCATGTCGGGCCGAAGGTAGACATCCGTCTGTTTGGCCAGTTGCGACAGCGGCACGTCAGGCTCATAGGTATCGGCATAGGCCTCGGCGGTCTGGACGATGCCGCGATAGTCGCCTGTCCCGTCAACCAGGAGCACGCGGCTGGTCGATCCCAACGGCACCTTGTCGCGCAGATCGCCGACACTGTCGCTGACTTTCAGCGTCGTGTGGTTCCTGCGCATGAGAACCTGCGCCGTAATGGACCGCATCCAGCCGATGTCACGGGCGGTCCGCACGCCTTCCCCACGCAGGTGCAGCCGCCACGTCGAGAACGAATAGCCAAAACGCTCACGCACGATTGCACTGGAACACAGACAGGCGGTCACCACCGCAGCCGTCAGGGCAAAGTCGTGCGTCACCTCAAGCACCATCAGCGACATGCACATCGGCCCGCCGACGATCGCCACGGCCAGTGCGGCCATGCCAACCAGGGCGGCATTGGTCGTGTCGAGCCCCGCCGCCGGATATACGACGTTGATCAGCTGGGCGAAAGATGACCCTAAAAGCGAGCCCAGGAACAGCGACGCGAAGAACAGGCCACCACGGAACCCGAAGGCCAGTGACAGGATCGACGCCAGCAGTTTCAACGCAAACACCATCATCAGCGTGACGATGAGCGTCTGGTGATCGAGGTAGAGGTGCATGGCCCCGTGACCGGACGACAGGATCTGCGGCATCATCCAGGCGAGCGGCATCAGGCAGATACCGCCGACGAATGGGCGCCAGATCTCGGAAACGGGCAGCTTGCGCACCAGGACCTCGGCGCTCGCCACGGCGCGAACTATGACAATGCCGAAGCCGGCGCAGATCAGGCCCAGAACGGCATAGAGCAGATAACTGCTGAGCGGGATTTCCCGGCCGATGGTCGAGGCAATGACGAAGGGTTCGATATCAAGCAGGGTCGCGGCGACCACTGCCGTCAGTGACGCGGCGGCGACGGGCGCCAGCGCCGAGGCCGTATAGCCGCCCAGCACAATTTCGAACGCGTAGAAGCTGCCGGCCAGCGGCGCGCCGAATGCCGCACCTATGGCCGAGCCGGCGCCGGCGCCGACAAGCGTGCGCAGGTTGGCGCGCTTCAGCTCCAGCCACTGGCCGATCTTGGAAGCGATGCCGCCGCCCATCTGGGCATAGGCGGCTTCAAGACCGACTGATGCACCGAACCCGTTGGAGATCAGGGTCTGCAGCGACACGACGCCTGTGTCGCGCGCCGGGATGCGCCCGCCATGCAGCGCGTTGGCTTCGACCGCATCGATGGGCGCACGGCGTTTGGCAAAGAGGATCCGCGTCAAACCCAGCACCGCGCCCCCCAGTGGCAGGGCCAGCAGCCGCCACGGCTCGATCGCCGGCAACTCACTCAGGCGCAGATCGGGGGAAAACCCGTAAAGCAGAACCTGCATGGCATGCGATATATGCCCCATCAATGCGGCGGACGCGCCGGCAAACAGACCGACAATCGCCGCCAGCACAATGAACCACATGGGGCTGGTCTGGATTTCCCGCCGGAGCCAGGCAATGCCGCGCAGGACGGGCCGGCCGACGGCTTTTCCTATGATGGCATCGTTTTGAAACGGCATGGCAGGCGGACTCTGCAAAGGAACGCGCGGCCTCAGGGTAAGCCGGTACGCGGGTCTTGGAAAGTCTTATTGCACCAACACCGACTTGCGCCACGACAGGCACAGGATGAAGGCGATGCTGAGCGTTATCATCGGCAGCCAGACCGCCTGATTACCCCACCATGCCGTCGCAAACGCCCCCATCAGGGCGCCGGCGATAAAGCACAGGACTATGGTGAGAAAAAAGCGCCACTGGCGGCGGGACTTGCCTTCCTCATCGAACACGACCGACGCCATGAAGCCTTCGGCAAAACGGCGCAGATTGGCGCTGGTCGTTACAGAGGTGAAGTCAAAGCTCTCGATACGGGTAAAAGCCGTGGCTTGTAACGCAGCCACAAAGGCGATCCCTGACACGATCAGCATATCCGGCACCGTATCCGGCAAAAAGGCAACGAGGACAAGGAAGGCGATTTCAAGCGCCAGGGCGGATTCGGCCTTATGCGGCAGGATGTGACGCAACGGCGGGCGTTTCAGGCACGCCGCCGTCATCACGCCCAGCACGTAGGCGACCAGCGGGCCGATGAAGGGGATCGCCCTGTGCCAGTCGCCATCAGTAAAACGCACTGTCATAAAGACGATATTGCCGGTCATGGCATTGGCGAACACCCCGCCGTGCGCGACATAGGTGTAGGCATCGAGCTGCCCGGCGGCCAGGATCAGCAGGGCCGCGACGGGCAATGTCTCGTGGGGCTTTTGATCCGTCATCGGACGATATTAGCCTTGCGGTTCAGATCGGCAAGGCATGGGGAATTTACGCGGTTTAAGGGTTTAGCCACGAAAGCACTGAAGGCTTCGTTTGC
>CAMLLA010000182.1 GCA_946480525.1 uncultured Asticcacaulis sp.
CCCGCCCGGCCTGGGCATTACGCCACGCCGGGGTTTAAGGACAGAAGACCATGACGGTCCTGATCGACATCGCCCGCGACCTGCAGAGGTCGGAAAACGGCCAGCGTGCCGCGGAACTCAGCGCACGCTATGAAGACATGACGCCGCAGGAGATCCTGCGCGACGCCATCCGCAACCAGTTCTTCGGCGACATCACCCTGTCGTCGTCATTCGGCGCCGACTCCGCCGTGCTGCTGCACATGGTATCGGAGATAGATCCCGGCCTGCCGGTACTGTTTCTCGACACCGACCGGCACTTCTTCCAGACCCTGCAATACCGCGATGAGCTGGCCCAGCGCCTCGGCCTGACCAATGTCATCAATCTCAAGGCTGATGAAAAGGAAGCCGCTGACGAGGACAGCAAGGGCACGCTATGGCGGACCAATCCCGACCAGTGCTGCGACCTGCGCAAGGTGCGGCCGCTGAACAAGGTCATGGAAGACTACGGCGCCTGGATTTCCGGCCGCAAGCGCCACCAGTCCAAGACACGCACCAACCTGCCCATCGTCGAATGGGACGGCCGCCACTTCAAGGTCAATCCGCTGGCCAAGTGGGGGCAGGCCGACCTCGACGCCTATTTCGCTGCGCACGATCTGCCGCCGCACCCGCTGGTCGACCAGGGCTTTCCGTCGATCGGCTGCTTCACCTGCACCAAGCCGGTGGAAAAGGGCCAGGACGCCCGCGCCGGCCGCTGGGCCGGGACCGAAAAGGTCGAATGCGGCATCCACAACCCGATCTATGGCGGCGACGGGATTTAGAAAGCCCCCCTTAATGTTTCGTTTCGCGGATCAGCTTGGTGTCGTAGCCAAGTTCCGCCACCCGCTTGATCAGCTCGTCCCGGAAACCCTGTGACGGATGGGCATTGCGGCTCAGTATCCACAGATACTTGCCCGATGGCTCGCCTACGATCGACCAGGTGTAGTCGTCGGCGTGGTCCAGTACCCAGTAGTCGCCAAAATAGAAGGGCCCGAAGAAGGACACCTTCAGCTTGGCATTGTTGCTGTCCGGCACGATCTTGGCCTTGCCGTCTGACGACTTGCCCGGCTTGCCGTCGCGCTGGCCACAGGTGTTGAGGATATCGACCTGTCCGTCTTCGGCCAGGCTGTATTCGGCGGTAACGCCGTCGCAACCTTTCTCAAACCGGTTTTCGTAACGGCCAAGTTCATACCACTTGCCGAGATACGATTTGAGGTCGACGGGTTTGACGGGCTGCGGAACGGACCTGTTGCCGACCGGCATGGCGGTGGCAACGCTGGCCCCGACCGCTACGGCGGCGAAGGACAGCAGGGCAATGGGAACGGCGAAATCGCGCGGCTTCATAGGGTGCACTCCAATCGGGACGGCGTGACCATGTACGTCGGCGGATAAGAATGCGATCACTGGCCTGCGCTTTCAATGTAATCTCCCTATTGTTCCTTTGCAGCGAGGCCACTTAGCCTCCAGCCATGAAACACGCCATTGCCGCCCTTTTCTTCGCGTTGTTCCTGATACCCCCTGCCCGCGCCGCCGAAGTCGAATTGCCGGCCGCCTTTCGTGACGGCCTGGTTTATCTCAGGGTCTCGGTAAATGGCGCTGAACCGGTGTGGATGAACCTCGACAACGGCACGTCGCCATCGGCCATCAGCCTCGACTATGCCCACAGCCTGGGCCTCAGGCTGGATAAGGCTGCGGGCTGGGGCACGGGCATCGGCCACAAACCGGTCGAGTTCTTCAACACCCAAGCCAATGTAACGGCCGGCGCCGGCATGCGCCGCATCGACTTTGCCGCCAGCCGGCTCGACGGCATGACCGGGCCAGACGGCAAACCGCTTGCCGGGGTTCTGGGGCACAGCTTTCTGGCGGGGCGTATCCTTGTCATCGACTATCCGCGAAACCGCGTCTGGTTCACATCTCGTCTGGAACCCTGTGGATGCGATCTTCCCATGGGCGAGGATTTCAACATTCCGACCGTTCCGGTGAGCGTAGGCGGGCACCGCATGACGGCCTTGATCGACAGCGGCGGCATGTATGAGCTGCTTGTTACGCCCGCCGGAGTCCGCAAAGCCAGATTGCAGGCCTATGCCGAAGCCGGCAAACCCCGCACGAGCTACGGTTACGCGGGAGCACAAACGGTCCGCGTCGGCATGGCGCCCGACCTCGTCGTAGGTGTGATCCGCCGTAACAAACCGTCGACGGTCTATGGCCCTTTCGGTACGTCTCCACTGAAGTCACAAGCGGCCTTGGGCGCCATGTTTCTCAAGGACTATCGCGTCACACTGAACTACAGGGCACGCAAGGTGCGGTTGCAGTAAAAAATACGGCTTTTATCCCATTTGGGATATGACGACCGGCACGCGACCCTTTACGAAAAAGGCTTCCTGGTTCGGTCCGCGCGTCTATTTCGATGCTGCGGCCTGAAAGAAGAAGGCGGTCTCTCCCGGGGCCGCCTTTTTTGCCTGTTCTCACTCTCCGCACTCAAGCCAGGCGCAACGGCGGCAAGGACAGCACCGCCGCAGCGATCTGCGTCTGCCGCCGGCAACCGAGCTTGGCCATTATGGTCTTAACCTGCCCCCGCACCGTGCCTTCGGCAACCCGCCGCTTTTCAGCAATGTCGGCGGGGCTCAGGCCTTCGGCCAGGCTGATGCTGACCTGTGCCTCCGCCTGTGACAAGCCAAACAATTGCATCAGGTGCCGGTCCAGGTCACGCTGCCGTCCAAACGGCCGCTTGACCATGATCAGAGCCCTGCGCCTGGCGCCCGGGACCACCAGCGGAGACACCGTCACACTGAGCGGCGCTTCTCCGATCGAGAGCACGGAAGCCTCCGGCGAAGCGGAATCGGTGGCCAGCGCTATGGCTCGCCGCAGCGGTTCGGCGTCATTGCCCGAGGCCCGCACGTGACCACGCACCTGACGCAATCCTGCGTGCCCTTTCAACAGTTCTTCGGCGCGGGCATTGTTATCCAGCAACTTGCCATTGCCGTCGACCTGGAGGATCGCCAGTTCCATGCTGTCGAAACTGCTGCGGGCGGCATTACGGTCGGCGCGCGCCGCCATCAATTCACCGCGCACCGCCATCATCCGCCTGAGCGCTGTGCTGTGATGATTGATCAGTGCCACTGCGTCCGCGTCAAAGACATCGTGATGGCGTCCGCGCTGAATGCCGAGAGCGCCTACACCGAACGGCGTGTCGAAGATAATACCCAGACAGCGGAAGGTATCGTCGTCCATCGGACGGATGAACTCATTGTACATGACGCTGCGGGCGAAGACGTCGTCCGCCACAAGCGTATTCATGGCGATGGCCTGATTGCGGATACCCGACGCCAGGCCGCTGTTCATCCAGAGATCGTCGCCGGCGAAGTGATCGGCATAGGCCCGCATGATCTCATCGGTGAAATAGCGGCTGTGGACCAGAACCTCGTCGCCGCCATGGATGTGCCGCCAGTGCAACAGCGCCGATCGGCCGCCTGCGGCGCTGGCCAGGGCTTGCGGCAACTCCGCGAACGCCTCATCGTCGAGAATGGCTTCGTAGATCAGATCCTGGCTAAGCGGCAAGCCCATCCCACACCTCCGCCCCGATCATGACGTGGCGTAAGCGGGATAGCAATACGGATCGCTGCGGAAAGTGATCACGGTTCGTGCGGCAGCAAAAAAGCGGATCCGAAGACCCGCTTTTTCGTTACGCTATCTTGGCTTGTCTCTGCTGGATCGCCAAAATCTCATTCGGCATGATCTCGACAAAAGCCTTCAGGCTGTTGTCCCAATCGTCCAGAAGGGTCTTGGCCTTGGGCGACAGGGTCTTCTCGTAGTGCTCGGTGATCAGCGCCTTCAGGCCGGCCACATTGGCATCCGGCACCGACCGCAGCGTGATGCCCTCGGCGTTGACGCATGACGCCAGAGCGGCATCGGGGTCATAGACATACGCGACGCCACCGGTCATGCCGGCGCCGAAGTTCTGACCGACCTTACCCAGGATGACGACCTTACCGCCCGTCATGTATTCGCAGCCGTGGGCGCCAACGCCTTCGACAATCGTCGTGGCGCCGGAGTTGCGGACGGCGAAGCGTTCACCGACCGAACCGGCGACAAACAGCTTGCCCGAGGTCGCACCGTACAGGATGGTGTTGCCAGCCAGCGCCTGGCCTTCGTGCCAGACCTTCGGACGGACGATGATGGTCGCACCCGACAGGCCCTTGCCGACATAGTCGTTGGCTTCGCCGATCAGGTTGATCGTCAGGCCCTTGACGGCGAACGCGCCCAGCGACTGACCGGCCGAACCGCGCAGTTCCAGCGTCAGGTGGCCTTCGTCCAGCGTATTGCCAAACTGGCGCACCAAGTGGGACGAGGTCCGCGTGCCGATGGCGCGCATGGTGTTGCGCACATCGTAGGTCAGGGTCATCTTTTCCTTGCGCTGAAGCACGTAGGCCGCGTCCTGGACGATCTTGGCGTCCAGCGTGTCGGCCACGGCGTTGCGCTCGGTCGGCGGGGTGATGATGGCGCTCTCGTCCATCTCGACCTTGACCAGCAGCGGGTTGAGGTCGAGGTCGTCGAGGTGGATGCCGCCGCGCGAGATCTGTTGCAGCAGATCGGTACGGCCGACCGCTTCCTGAAGGGTGCGCAGGCCCAGAGAGGCCAGGATTTCACGCACTTCGGTGGCGATAAAGGTGAAGAGGTTGATGACCTTTTCCGGCGTGCCGGTGAACTTGGCGCGCAGGCGCTCGTCCTGGACGCAGACACCGACCGGACAGGTGTTCGACTGGCACTGGCGAACCATCAGACAGCCGATGGCGACCAGCGAAGCCGTGCCGATACCGAACTCTTCGGCGCCGAGCAGCGCCGCCACGACGATGTCGCGGCCGGTACGCATTCCGCCGTCGGCGCGCAGACGGATTTGGCCGCGCAGGTTATTGAGCGTCAGCACCTGATGGGCTTCCGACAGACCCAGTTCGAACGGCAGGCCGGCGAACTTGATCGACGACAGCGGAGACGCCCCCGTGCCGCCGACCTGACCGGACACCAGGATGGCGTCGGCCTTGGCCTTGGCAACGCCGGCGGCGACCGCGCCGATGCCCGATTGCGACACCAGCTTGACGGTGACACGGGCGGTCGGGTTGATTTGCTTCAGGTCGTAGATGAGCTGCGCCAGGTCTTCGATCGAGTAGATGTCGTGGTGCGGCGGCGGGCTGATCAGGCCGACACCCGGCGTCGAGTGGCGCATGCGGGCGATGAATTCCGTGACCTTGAAGCCCGGAAGCTGACCGCCTTCGCCGGGCTTGGCGCCCTGTGCGACCTTGATCTCGATTTCCTGGCACTGGTTCAGGTATTCGGCGGTGACACCGAAGCGGCCCGAAGCGATCTGCTTGATGGCCGAGTTCGGGTTGTCGCCGTTCGGACGGCGCTGATAGCGTTCCGGATCCTCACCGCCCTCACCCGACACCGAACGGGCGCCGATGCGGTTCATGGCGATGTTCAGGGTTTCGTGCGCTTCGGGAGAAAGCGCGCCCAGCGACATGCCCGGCGTGACGAAGCGCTTGCGGATTTCGTTGACGCTTTCGACTTCCTCGATAGCGATCGCCGCCTGCTTGGGCTGGATGGCCAGCAGGTCGCGCGGGCTGGTCGGCGCCGTCTTCGACATCTTGGCGACCAGACCCGAATAGGTCTTGAAGGTCTCGTAGTCGTCGCGCGTCGTCGCGTCCTGCAGCAGGTGGATCAGCTTCGGCTGATAGTAGTGGGTCTCGCCAGCGGCGCGCAGTTTGTAGAAACCACCGATGTGCGGGACCGGACGCTTGGAGGCAAACGCCTTGGCGTGCAGTTCCGACAGCTTCTGTTCGATGCCCGACAGGCCGATACCCGAAATGCGCGAGGTCACGCCCGGGAAGTATTCCGCGACCAGGGCGCGCGACAGGCCGAGCGCTTCGAATTCATAGCCGCCGCGATAGGACGAAATGACCGAAATACCCTTCTTGGCCAGGATCTTCATCAGACCAGCTTCGATGGCCTTCTTGTAGTTCAGGAAGGCCTTGTGTTCGTCGAGGCCCGGGTAGCGGCCCTGCGCCAGGCGTTCCTGCAGCAGCTCCAGCGACAGGTAAGGGTTGATGGCCGTGGCGCCGACGCCGACCAGAACCGCAAAGGCGTGCGGGTCCATGGCTTCGCTTGAACGGACAACGATCGAGACGAACGAGCGCAGGCCCTTCGCGACCAGGCGCGAATGGACGGCGGCGGCGGCCAGGATCATCGGCACGCCGATCTTGTCGGCGCCCAGCTGTTCGTCGGTGAGGACGATCATCGAGGCGCCGTCTTCAACGGCAGCGACGGCTTCGTCACGCAGGCGTTCCAGCGCCCCACGCAAGCCTTCACCCGAAACATCACCCTCTTGCGGAAGCGCAAAGGTGGCGTCGAGCGTCGCGACTTTACCGGCACTGTCGAAACGAATCATCCGCTCGTACATCAGCGTCGTCAGGAAAGGTGATTCCAGCACGAAGACATTGGTCTGCGCTTCGTCCTCAGCCAGGATGTTGCCGAGGTTCTTGAAGCGCGTGCGCAAGGACATGCCCGAGGCTTCACGTAAGGGATCGATCGGCGGGTTGGTAACCTGGGCGAAGTTCTGACGGAAGTAATGCGCCAGCGGGCGCCACTGTTCCGATAGCACGGCCAGGGGCGTATCGTCGCCCATCGAACCGATGGCTTCCTTGCCGTCCTTGACCATGGCGTCGAGCACGGTGTCGAGGTCTTCGAGCGTAAAGCCGGCGGCGATCTGGCGGCGCGTCAGGTCTTCGCCGTGAAGGACCCGCGGCTCGGGACCCGGCGCAATCAGCGGTTCCAGCTCGATGATGTTTTCCAGCCAGGCCTTGTAGTCATTCTTCGACGACAGGGCGTCGATGACTTCGTTTTCCTGGTAGAGACGGCCTTCTTCCAGGTCGACCGCGATCATGCGGCCCGGCGCGATGTGGATGCGGCGGGCGATACGGTCTTCCGAGACGCCCGTCATGCCGGCTTCGGAGCCGACGATCAGCAGGCCGTCATTGGTTTCGGCGACGCGCAATGGGCGCAGGCCGTTGCGGTCCTTGCCGGCGACAACCCAGCGGCCATCGGTGGCGCAGATGGCCGCCGGACCGTCCCACGGCTCCATGACGGCGTTACAGTAGGCGTAGAGCGCCTTGTGGGCGTCGGACACGGTCGTGTTCTGCGCTACGGCTTCGGGGATCAGCAGAGCCTTGGCCATCGGCGCCGAACGGCCGGCGCGAACCAGCAATTCGTAGACGTTGTCGAGGCCGGCGCTATCGGAACCGCGCGGCTGGATGACCGGCTTCACGTCGCGGTCGTTGTCGCCGAAGGTCGCAGCCGCCATGCGGATCTCGTGCGACTTCATCCAGTTGACATTGCCGCGCAGCGTGTTGATTTCCCCGTTGTGCGCCAGCATGCGGAAGGGTTGGGCCAGACGCCATTCAGGGAAGGTGTTGGTCGAGAAACGCTGGTGGAAGATGGCCACGCTCGAGACGATGCGCGGGTCCTTGAGGTCCAGATAGAAGTCGTCGACCAGCTCGGCGCGGAACATGCCCTTGTAGATCAGGGTCTTGGCCGAGAACGAACAGATGTAGCAGTCGAGGTTGGATTCATCGACGCGCTTTTCGATGCGGCGGCGGCACAGGAACATGGCGCGTTCCAGCGCTTCGCCCGACAGGCCTTCGGGGGCGGCCATCATGATCTGCTCGATTTCCGGGCGCGTCGCCGAGGCGCGCGTGCCCAGTTGCGACACGTCGACCGGCGGCTGACGCCAGCCGTAGAGATAGAAGCCCGAACGCAGAATTTCCGACTCGACGATCGTACGCGCGGCTTCCTGGGCGCCGAGGTCCGAACGCGGCAGGAAGACCTGGCCGACCAGGACGGGGCCCGGACGCGGGTTATGGCCGATATTGCGGACCTGCTCGCGGAAGAAATCCTGCGGCACGTTGATCATGATGCCGGCGCCATCGCCCGACTTGCCGTCGGCATCAACAGCACCCCGGTGGAACAGCGCCTTCAGCGCCTTGAC
>CAMLLA010000183.1 GCA_946480525.1 uncultured Asticcacaulis sp.
TGGCCAGGGCTACGGATCGATACGTTTGGAACATCGGTAACCTCCATAAAAATGCGCCCGTAACGCCTGAAAGAAGGCTCCACTCCGGGCTCCCTGCCTAATGTCATGGATATTAACCATTTCCCCGGAAGGAACAATTTCGCCGTCCGGCGGAATCACAAAGTAAACCGTAAGATTTCCGCAAGGCCGGGATTTTATCGATTTCTGACCTCAATTCACGAAATCCCGACAAAAAAAGCTCCCGGGCCAGTGGCCCGGGAGACCTTTTCTCTCACCGATCGAAAGGCATCTATTTGCGATGCCAGTATCCGTCGCGGTCCTGCCAGTAGCCGCGCGGCGGCCGTCCTTCGTGCCAGCGTCCGCGGCTGTCACGCCAGCCGTCGCGCCAGTTGGTATTGTCCTGATAGCTGTAGGGCGGCGGACCGCTACGGCGGTTGCGGTCGTAATAGACTTCGGAATACATGCTCGACGGCGGACGCTGCTCGTAGAAGACCGGAACATAGCCGGACGGTCCGCGGGGCGGGTCGTAGTACCTGCCCTGATAGGCAAAATATTCGCCATTATAACATTTGACGCTGTTCTTGCCGATGTTCTGGCCGACCGCGCCGCCGACAACAGCGCCAACCACGGCGCCGAGGCCACGCTCATTCTTGGAAACCTGGCTGCCGAGCAAACCACCCGCGACAGCGCCAAGGATCAATCCGTTACGCTTGGCTTCCGTCTGTTTGACGTAGCAATAGCCGTCGTAATTGCGCACTTCGTAGCGTTGTTGTGCGTTCGCCATGACCGGAACGGCCAGGACCATCGCCAGACCTGCCGCTACAGCAATTTTTGCTGTCTTTTCCATGATGTGCGTTCCTCTCACAAGGTGTTATCAAGGAACGCTATGCCTGCCCTACCCCCGCGGCAATTCCGCAGGCCAATGGAAACTGCCAATCGTTTGTAAGATTTCGCTAAACGAGAGGTGCGGCTACAGCGGATGCCGATATCCCTTGGTTTCGACATCGACACGGCGGCCATCGGCCCAAAGCTCCGCGCCTGCCGGTGTATCGTCAGACATGCCGATGCAGTCCCCGATCTCATAGAAGCCGGACATGACCAGAACCTTCGCCCCGGCCTCGTCCGCCGCGCACAGGATCTGATAGTCGTCGCCGCCGGTCACCAGGGCCACGGGGCTGATGCCGGACGCAATCGCCGCGCGCGCCGTCAGCGAGGTCGGCACCTTGTTCAGGTCGATGCGTATCATCAGGCCGTTGGCCCGCGCCATATGATCGGCATCGGCCAGCAGGCCGTCCGATATATCCATCGAGGCGCGTGCATTGTCGCGGACGCACGTGGCCAGGTCGGCCCTGATTTCAGGAAGATGGTACGACATCATCAGTTCGTTCATGTCGTCGTTGGGAACGCCCATCAACTGGCCTTCCAGCGCCTTGAGGCCCAGATAGGCCTGGCCGATATATCCGCTGACCAGCACCTTGTCGCCCGGGCGCGCGCCCATACGCGACAGGGCGCGACCGGCAGGCACTTTCCCGAACATGGTCATCGAAACGTGCAGCGGGCCATAGGTCGAAACTGTGTCGCCCCCGAACAGGTCCAGGCCGAAACGATCCTGCTCGATCTTCAGTCCGCGTGCGAAGTCCTGCTTTTCGGCGAAGGTGGTGCCGCGCGGCCAGGCGGTGATCAACTGATATCCGTAAGGCCTGGCGCCCTTGGCCACGATATCTGACAGGTTGACGCGCATCAGCTTGCGCGCCACCAGGTCGAGCGGATCGTGCTCAAAGAAATGGATGCCGGCCACGATAGCGTCGGTATTGACGACAATATCGTGTGCACCATCCGCCGGCAGGACCGATACGTCGTCGATCAGTCCCCTCGCCTCGCGGCTGAGTCCCGCCAGAGGCTTGAAAAGCTGGTCGATGATCGAGAATTCGTCGTGTTCGGTCATGTTCGCCCTCCCATATCGGGAGACGCGTTATTTATCCAAACAGGCGAAAAATCAATGCGGGAAAGGGCGTTGTCCGCGAAACTTCCCGTGAACAGGTATGGTTAAGACCTGACATCCTTGCCGATGCCGTCCAGCGCGCCATTGACGAACCGCGCCTCGGTTTCGCCGAAGAAGGCCCTGGCAATTTCGACATATTCGTTGATGATGACTTCCAGGCCGACATCCTTGCGGAACTTCAGCTCCCATGCGCCGGCGCGCAGAATGGCGCGCACCGTCGTATCCAGGCGTTCGATTCGCCAGCCGGCCGCCAGCCGGTCAGAGATTAGCAGGTCGATAGACGCCTGTTCCTTGACGATCATGCGCGCGCCCTCGGCGAAATAGGCCTCGTCGGCCTCCGCCAGTTGCTCGCCGTCAAGATCGCCCTCAAACCGGTAGTCGGAAAATTCGCGGATGACGGATTCGACACCGGCACCCGTCAGTTCCATCTGATACAGCGCCTGTACCAGAACCAGCCGCGCCACCGTTCGGGCGCGCTTCTGCTTCTTCGTCAGACCCGATGACGGACGTGCACCTTCTTGGGCGTCTTCCTGGGCGTTCAGTTGCTCGATCACCGCCTTGAGGCTGGTAGGCTTGCGGATTTCGTTGTCGTCGGACGGCTGATCAACCACGGACCGAGCCCTCCAGCAGCGACTTGCGCAGTTCGATCATGCTTAAGGCAACCTTGGCGACCGTGCCGCCCTTGTCACCTTCCGAACGGCGCGCGCGCGCCCAGGCCTGCTCTTCGTCCTCGACCGTCAGGACGCCATAGCCGATCGCCAGGCGCTGGGTGTAGCTCAGCTCCATCAGGCCGCGCGCCGACTCGTTACAGACATAGTCGTAATGGGTGGTCTCGCCGCGAATGACGACGCCGAGGGCAACATAGCCGTCGTATTTCACGCCCATCGGGCGGTGCGCGGCGTCCTCGGCCATGGCGATGGCCGCCGGCAGTTCGAAAGCGCCCGGCACGGTTACGACGTCATAGTCGATGCCATGGGCCTCAAGCGCGTCCTTTGCTCCGGCGAGCAATTCGTCGGAGAGGTCGTCGTAAAAGCGGCTTTCGACGATAAGGATGCGCAGCGGGGTTTCTGGGGACAAGGCGATGGTCCTGAATAGGCTTTAGGATAAGGCACGCTCAATAGCGCCTTATGGGCGAAAAAAGAAGTTCAAATTGACGCAGGTATTTTACAGCGTTTTCCAGTCAATAATGGACAGGCCATAGCCTTCCAGCGCAGCGGGCTTCGGACGCGTGCCCGAAAGCGCGATCATCTCGCGAACGCCGAGATCGATCAGTATCTGCGCGCCAACGCCGTAGTCGCGTAACCCGCGCGCACCCTGGCCGGGTTCGTCGTCGGCACCGAATCGGTTCGACAGTACCTTGGCGTCCGGGTCGCGCAGCAAGACCATGACGGCTGGACCATCGTGAGCCGCCAGGACCTGCATGGCCTGTTCGACATAGCCGGCGCGCATGCTGGGCCCAAGTCCGCCCAGTACGTCCGAAGCGATGTCGAGTTGATGCATACGCACCAGGGTCGGCTTTCCGGCCTGGGGCAATTGCTTGACCAGTGCCAGATGTTCGGCGCCATCCAGGGTGTTGCGATAGACATAGAGGCGGAACTGGCCGCCCCATTGGCTTTCGAACGGACGTTCCAGCACACGTTCGACGAAGCGCTCGGTCCGGCGGCGATAGGCGATCAGGTCGGCGATGGTGCCGATTTTCAGGCCATGCAACTGACCGAACTTGATCAGGTCCGGGAGGCGCGCCATCGAACCGTCATCATTGATGATTTCGCAGATGACGCCAGCCGGCGACAGACCGGCCATGCGCGAAATGTCGACGGCAGCTTCGGTATGGCCGGCACGGACCAGCACGCCGCCATCGCGCGCCACAAGCGGGAAGACGTGGCCCGGGCTGACCAGGTCGCGCGAATCCTTTGTAGGATCGATGGCGACGGCAATGGTGTGGGCGCGATCCTTGGGCGAAATACCCGTGGTGATGCCGTCGCGCGCCTCGATCGAGACGGTGAAGGCCGTGCCGTTGCGCGCGCCGTTGTCATGGACCATTGGCGGCAGGCGCAGTTGTTTGGCGCGCTCGGCCGTGATCGACAGGCAGACCAGGCCACGCGCATGGCGCGCCATGAAATTGATGATATCGGGCGTCGCCATCTGTGCAGGGATGACAACATCACCCTCGTTTTCGCGATCTTCGGCGTCGATCAGGATATAGGGGCGGCCATTGCGCGCGTCCTCAAGGATGTCTTCGATGGCCGAGACAGGCGATTCCGGATCGTTGGAGATGGCGTTCAGACTCATGACTGCATTACTTTTGAATGGATGGTTCGGTTTCGAACCAACGCGCGGCATAGCGCGCAAGGCGGTCGACTTCAAGATTAACGAAGTCGCCGACAACCGTCTGCGACAATGTGGTGTGCGTCCAGGTGTGCGGAATGATGTTGACGCCGAAGGTGTGGCCCTCGACTTCGTTGATTGTCAGTGAAATGCCGTCGAGCGCCACCGAACCCTTGGGCGCGATAAAACGGTGCAGCGGATCGGGCGCACGGAACTTGAGGCGATAGCTATCGCCGTCCCTTGTGACGCTCAACAGTTCCGCCAGGCCATCGACGTGGCCGGAGACAATGTGCCCGCCCAGTTCGTCGCCGATCTTCAGCGCCCGCTCCAGATTGACTCGCATGCCTTCGCGCCACGTGCCGAGATTGGTGACGTTGAGCGTCTCGTTCGAGACGTCCAGGCGATAGGTGTTGTCCGTCTTCGAGACGACGGTCAGGCAGCAGCCGGCGTGACTGATCGATGCGCCCAATTCGACGTCGGAAAGGTCGAAATCGACCTGCATGGTGATGTGCGCGCCGGCGTCGGATGCCTCCAGCTTCGCAATTGTGCCCATGCTTGAGATAATGCCGGTAAACACGTCTATTTCCTAGCTTAATTCGTAGCTTTCCCAGAGATCGTCGCCCACCGTCTGTACGGCAAGGCGGTCGAAACGGTACATCTGCCC
This sequence comes from uncultured Asticcacaulis sp., assembly GCA_946480525.1. The sequence goes on from CAMLLA010000183.1 coordinate 4,995, forward strand.
CAAGTCCGTTACATTGAGATGGCCGATGACCGGCCGCCCGTCTCCCCCCATTATGGTGGGCGCGCGGAACCATTCAAGGCGATCGACCAGGCCGGCTTGCAGAAAAGCTGTCGCAATCACGCCGCCGCCTTCGACGAACAGGCTCTCGATCCCGGCCTTCGACAGGGCGTCGAGCGCGGCCACCAGATCAACGCGCTGATGCCGGGTCGGCACCTTGATGGCCTTGACCTGGGCCGCCAGCATTTCACCCGGCAGGTCGACGGTCGTTACAACCCAGGTCGGGATGATGCGTGCGGTCTGGGCCAGCTTGGAATTGAGCGGCAGGCGCCCGCGCGAATCGAGCACCACCCGCGTCGGCTGATAACCTTCGTAGTTCGGCAGCCGCACAGTCAGTTCCGGGTCGTCGGCTATGGCCGTCTCAATGCCGACCAGCACGGCGTCGTGGGCGCTACGCAGTTCATGGACAACGCTGCGCGCCTCTTCACCGGTAATCCAGCGCGATACGCCGGCCGCCGTGGCGATCTTGCCGTCGAGCGTCGTTGCGAGCTTTAAAGTAATCGAGGGTCTGGCCACTAGGCGTCGTCAGTGGGAGACAGGTCCTGCTCGCCCAGGCCACGGCGGATATCGTGCGGATCGTCGAGCACATCATTGCTCAGACCTTCGTCGCCCAGGAAACGGGCGAAGTCCGAAGTTTCGCGGAAATCGCGATAGACGCTGGCATAGCGGACATAGGCCACGACATCGAGCGTACGCAGCGCCTTCATGACCAGTTCACCCACGGCTTCGGACGGAATATCGGTCTCGCCCATACTTTCCAGTTGGCGGACAATGCCCGAGACCATGCGGTCGATGCGCTCCTGCTCGATCGGCCGCTTACGCAGCGCAATCGACACCGACCGCTCCAGCTTGGTGCGATCGAACGGCGTGCGCCGCCCGGACCGCTTGACGATCATCAGTTCGCGCAGTTGCACGCGCTCGAAAGTCGTAAAACGGCCGCCGCATTCCGGGCACGACCGGCGGCGACGGATCGCGGCGCCGTCTTCCGACGGCCGCGAATCCTTCACCTGGGTCTCCATATTTCCGCAGAATGGGCAGCGCATGGTCTTAGCCGTAGATCGGGAACTGCGCCGTCAGCGCCTTGACCTTGGCGCGGACTTCGGCCTGGACGGCTTCGTCCGGCGCGCCGCTGTTCGACTTCATGCCGTCGACGACGTCGGCGATCAGGTTGCCGATGATGCGGAACTCGGCTTCGGTGAAGCCGCGCGTCGTACCGGCCGGCGTACCAAGACGGACACCCGATGTGATGGTGAAGGGCTGCGGGTCGAACGGGATGCCATTCTTGTTGCAGGTGATGAAGGCGGCTTCCAGAGCGGCTTCGGTCGCCTTGCCGGTCTGGCCCTTGGGACGCAGGTCGACCGACATGACGTGGCTGTCGGTGCCGCCGGTGACGATGGCCAGGCCGCGCTCAACCAGCGTAGCAGCCAGGACGCGGGCATTGGCGACGACCTGGGCTGCATAGGCCTTGAATTCGGGCTGCAGCGCTTCACCGAACGACACGGCCTTGGCGGCGATGACGTGCATCAGGGGTCCGCCTTGCAGGCCCGGGAAGACGGCCGAGTTGATCTTCTTGCCCAGATCGGCATCGTTCGACAGGATCATGCCGCCGCGCGGACCGCGCAGGGTCTTGTGCGTCGTGGTGGTGACAACGTGGGCGTGCGGCAGCGGGTCCGGATAAACGCCCCCAGCAACCAGGCCAGCATAGTGCGCCATGTCAACAAACAGGTAGGCACCGACCGAATCGGCGATCTCGCGGAAGCGCTTGAAATCGATGTGGCGTGGATAGTTCGACGCACCGGCAATGATCAGCTTCGGCTTGTTCTTCTTAGCCAGGTCGGCGACCTGATCGTAGTCGATGACATTGTCACCCTGCGTCACGCCATACGGCACGACATTGAACCACTTGCCCGACTGGTTGGCCGGCGAACCGTGCGTCAGGTGACCGCCGCAGGCCAGGTCCATGCCCATATAGGTGTCGCCCGGTTGCAGCAGGGTGAAGAAGACGGCCTGGTTGGCATTGGCGCCGGAGTGCGGCTGGACGTTGGCATAGGCGCAGTTGAACAAAGCCTTGGCGCGTTCGATAGCCAGCTTTTCGACCTCGTCGACGTACTCGCAGCCACCATAGTAGCGACGTCCCGGATAGCCTTCGGCGTACTTGTTCGTCAGGACCGAGCCTTGTGCTTCAAGGACGGCCTTCGAGACGATGTTTTCCGAGGCGATCAGTTCGATCTCGTCCTGCTGACGGTGCAGTTCGCCCTTGATTGCGTTCAGGATTTCCGAGTCGGCAGTGGCCAGGTCGCTATGGAAGAAGCCTTTGGGGGTAAAAGCAGAAGCGTTCGCGGGAGCGTTCAAGATGGAGGATCCTGTTGGCTGGAATGGAAAGGGAGGATGGGCCAGCGTTTACGCCCTTGGGCCCGACAGGGCAACCCTTTATCAGCCGCACTCTATATAGATTTCAGTTTACCATCATCAATGTATCATCCGGTCGAAAAGGGGATTCGCCATGTCGATAATACTCTCAACCGGGAATAAATTGAGACCCAGTTTGATCTGGGCTCTATATAGCAGTTCCTATTGGATTTGTTTATTTGATGTGGAAAGAGACCTATAATTGGCTAATAGTGGACATTCCACCCAAGGCCACGGTCGAATAGTTAGCAACAATTAGAGGAACATTTGGAGATAAATTTGGCGCTATAAACGCGCTATTTTCTGGGCTGAGCATAATTGGAATATCAGCTGCGATTATTTACCAACACATAGAACTTCAAATTACAAAAAAGGCGCTTTCGGAAGAAAAAGAGGACAGGCTACGAAATCAATTTGAAATAACATTCTTTCATTTGGTAAACGCACTTCCTGCGAGTGCAGAAAAAATTATCCTTGGCCAACTTAATGGATATGACGCTATACACAATATTTCGGAGTATACACCAAATTATAGCCAAAAAATGCAATCATCCATTAAACATCATATATATGC
>CAMLLA010000184.1 GCA_946480525.1 uncultured Asticcacaulis sp.
TACCTGGAAGACCGGAAACTTTTCGACGCTGTTATAATAACCAGTGTGGTCGCCGTAGGGGCCTTCGTCGGCGTAGTCGTCGAGCAGGACATGGCCTTCAAGAATGATTTCGGCATGGGCCGGCACCAGCAGAGGCACCGTCTTGGCCTCGACCAGCTCGGCCTTCTGGCCACGCAGAAGGCCGGCGAACTGGTATTCCGACAGGGTGTCGGGCACAGGCGTTACCGCCGCCAGGATCAGGCCCGGATCGGCGCCCAGGACGGCCGCGGCGGGCAGGGGCTCTCTCTTGCCGCCGGCTTTCCAGCGGCGGTGGTGCTGGGCGCCGCCGCGATGGGCCAGCCAGCGCATTATCGTCTTGTCCTTGCCCAGCACCTGCATGCGGTAGATGCCTAGATTGTAGTCGTCCTCGCGCGAATCGGACGGCCCCTTGGTGACGATCAGCGGCCAGGTGATCAGCGGCGCCGGCTCGCCCGGCCAACAGCCCTGGATGGGAAGTTTGGTTAAATCGATATCTTCGCCTTTCAGGACAACCTCCTGAACCGGCGCGGATTTTACCGTTTTGGGACGCATGCCCATGACCGTCTTGGCCAGGGGCAGAAGTTCCAGTGCGTCTTTGAAACCGCGTGGCGGCTCTGGCTGGCGCAGGAAGGCGAGCAGTTCGCCGACTTCGCGCAGGTCGGACGGTTCGCTCCGTTCCTTGTTGTCGAGCGTCACCCCCATGGCGACGCGTTTGACGTTGCCGAACAGGTTGACCAGAACTGGCATGGATGACTTCGAGCCATCGGGCATCAGGACGTTTTCAAACAACACCGCCGGGCCTTTTTCAGCCAGGAGGCGGGTTTGGATCTCGGTCATTTCCAGATGCGTCGATACCGGCGCCGATACACGTACCAGTTCGCCGGCGGCTTCCAGCTTGGCAATAAAGTCTCTGAGCGATTTGTAGGCTGCCATTTTTTCTCGCTTAAGCGCCGCGGGCTCGCCGCAGGGGCGGCGGCGGGCGGTCGCCCCTGCCACGGGCAAGCCCGTGGAATGTTTTCGTCTGGCCGCTGACATAGGCGGGTTTGGCAGCCAAGGCAATTGGGCCGATCGCCGCAGCGACCGGCCCGGAACGCCTACCTGTTGTCGGGTTGCGACCGCACGCTTTGGCGGCCGAGATAGGTTATGCGATAGGGGGCGCCGTCCTGGGATCCAATCAGGCGCCGGTTCTTCAGCTTCCTGAAGACGGCCAGGGTGCAATCGGCCAACAGGTGGCCGTCGCGGGTGAAGCAATCGACAGCGATGATGCGGCCATCGTGGCGTTCAAGGCGGATGAGGCCGCCCTGCGCCAGAACGTGCAGCACACGCTGCTCCGCACGGGAGATATTCATGGAAATGTCCGGGATATGAAACCACGACAAACCGCGCCGCGACCAGGTCAGCGGCGGGTGGTTCAAGGTCTCGGTGGCGAGACCATCAGAGGCGTCGCACAATCTCAGGCATAGGCATTCCTAAAAACGCCGGAAAGCCCGGCGCGTATCCCGCTACCTACGCCTGTTTTTTCCACTGTCAAGCTGTTAGGACTTGGCGAATGGAATCGCAGGACAACGCATTGTTGGTCATTGGCGCCCGGTCGCTTATCGGGCGCCGGCTGAGAGATATTGCTGGCCGCTGGCCGGGAGCGGTTCGTTTCACGTCACGCAGGGCGATCGATGATCAATCATTGATTTTGGATTTTGAGGCACCGGAAGACTTCGATCCGGGTATGGATTTCTCCACGGTTATTGTCTGCACGCCGATCTGGTTGCTCGATGACGGGCTGTTACGCCGCCTGGTTCGCCTCGGCATGAGGCGTCTTGTCGCCTTCTCTTCAACCAGTCTTTTCACCAAGGGCAATTCCGAAACAGACGAAGAGCGCGACGTCGTTCAAAAGTTGGCCACGGGTGAAAAGTCAATCATTGAGTTTTGCGAGAGGCGTAGCGTGGCCTGGACGATATTACGTCCGACCTTGATTTATGACGAAGGCCGAGACGAGAACGTCACGCGTATGGCGGCGATGATCCGCAAGCTTGGTTTCTTTCCAGTCTGTGCGCCGGCCAACGGATTGCGGCAGCCGGTCCATGCCCGCGATCTGGCGGTGGCGGCGCTTGTCGTTGCCGTGACGCCCGGTACGGAAAACAAGGCCTACAATGTACCGGGAGGCGAATACCTGACCTATCGTGCCATGGCTGAACGCCTCTTCACAGCACTGGGGCGCAAGCCGCTGATTGTCGATGTGCCGGAATGGGTATGGCGCATCGGCTTTGCCGTGCTGGACTTCATACAGCCAGGCAAGAAGCTGAAGCGCAACATCGGCATGGTCACACGCATGAACCAAGACCTGTGGTTCGACGTGAAGCCGGCCGTTGAGGACTTCGGCTATGCGCCGCAGGGCTTCATGCCGGAGTTCAGCGATACAGATTCGGATCGGGAAGCTTCCAGCGCGCCGTGACCTGTAATACCTTTCCGGCATAGCGTCCGGTCCAGGCGCTTTTATTGCCGGAGTTTTGCAGGGCGTCCATCATGCGGAGGATAGATGCTCCGAAGCCATAGCCTGGCGGGCTTTCATCAACAACGATGCAGTCCTTGAAGGTGCCATCGCTCTTGATACGGCATTCGGCGGTTGCCGTGCCCGGCATCTCTGCCTCCTGGGCCTTCATCGGATAGATGTCGAGCGACATCTGGCGGACGTAACCGGACAGGTCGAGCGTGGTAAAGCGCGGGTCGTGGCTGACTACGGCGTAAAGAATAAGGCCGGACGGAATAGTGTCCGGTGTAATGATGGCGTTGACGATCCGGGTCCGCGACACGTCGGGATGGTTGGTGAACCACTCGGCCGCTTCGACATTGCCATGACGCGCCAGGATTTCATAAAGCCGCGCCGCTTCGTTGAGATCGGCCTCCGTGCCGAGCCCGGATTCATACTGCCTGGCCATGGCGAGGATGGAGGCAGTGGAGCCGAACCGCGCGGCCTGCCTGTGCCAGGCAAAGGCCCTGGCGTGATCCTGGGGTACGACGCTGCCTTCGGAATAGATCTGGGCCAGACGGGTTATCGATGGCAGGCTGCCCTTGGCGGCGGCGCGCTGCAGGAACTGGATGCCAAGCGCGGTGTCCCGGCTCGCTCCCCGGCCGTCGAGGAGGGCGGTGCCAAGGGCATGATTGGCCTCGGTGCTGCCTTGCGCGGAGGCCTTCTGGCAGTAGGGAAACGCCTGCGTCCAGTCTTCAGCGGAACTGTCCGGCCGCGTCTTGGACAGGCAGACATGCTCCTGAACCGCCGGCAGACCAAGGTCGCTGGCCCTTTGGTAGAAGGTCATGGCCAGGCTTGCGTCCTTTGGCACGCCTTTGCCGTCGTCATAAACCCTGGCAAGGTCGAAGGCCGCGCCGCCACTGCCGCCTTCGGCCGCCTTGGTCAGCCACTCGACACCCTTGGCGGCGTCGATGGTCTGCCCGTAGGTGCCGTAAAGCCAGGCGTGGCCATAGGCGTACTGGCTTGAGACATCGCCTTTCTCGGCCTTCCCCTTGATAACAGCCAGGGCCTGAGGATCCGGGCGCAGGGCGGAGTCCGCCGGCGCGGCCACGGTCAGGGACGGCAGGCAGGCGAGGGCGCCAGCAACAAGAAGCGGGACAAACGGCTTAAAAGGCATTCGGGTTCGCAAGGCTACTTATCCGACCATACCGCCAGTTCATTGCCGGCAGGGTCCGTAAAGTGAAAACGGCGTCCGCCGGGAAAGTCAAATATATTGCGTGTAATCTTGCCGCCACTGGCGGTTACGGACTGAAGCGAGCCTTCGAGATCGCTGCTGTAAAGCACGACCAGGGGCTTGACCGGCGTGTTGGACGCGAAGAAGCCCCCGTCCAGTCCGGCATTGGTCGGACAGGTATAGTCAGGGCCGTAGTCAGTGAACTCCCAGCCGAAGGCCTTGCTATAAAAGGCGCGCGCATTGGTTAGATTGTCTGCTGAAAATTCAACATAATCAATCGAATGGTGGGCTTTGCTCATGTTTCCAGTTTCCAGACCGCCGCCGGCTTTGAGGCTTGATCCTCAATATCGGCGGTGGTGGTGATGTCGTAGTCGGCGCAGCGCCTCAAACCGTCTTTGGGGAAGTAGCTGCGGTGCGGATCGCCGATATAGACGGAGCATTTCGCGCCAAGGCGGCGAAAAAATGTCAGCATGGCGTCAGCCATCGGCTTTTCGTAGCAGATGTCGCCCGCCAGGAAGACGTCCGCTTCGGGCGGCGGGCCGCTGAGGAGGTCGCCACCGCGAAATGTAACGTCAACAGCGTTCAGTTCGGCATTGAGCGCGACGGCGGCTTCGCAATAGGGATCGATATCGTTCGCCATTACGTGCGCGGCGCCTGCGCGGGCCGCGGCAATACCGACGAGGCCTGAGCCGCAGGCTATGTCGACCACCCGCTTGCCGGCGACGATTGCGGGATTGTCCAGTATGTATCGGGCAAGAGCCTGCCCTCCGGCCCATGGAAAAGCCCAGAAGGGTGGCGCAAGACGCTCGCGCGCCATATCCTCTTCGGTCATCAGCCATAAGGGCGTGACTTCGCTGGCCTGGTAAAGGCGAAGTGGCAGACCGGGTACGTCCAGGACGGAGGTCTGCGCCCTTATGAAGGCCTGGCGTGCGGCGATAGACGGCCTGTCGAGACCGGCGCTCATTCCTCGGAGGCGGAATCTGACGCAGCCGGGGGGGCTTCCCTGGCGGCGTCGCCGGCGAACTGGTCTGCGAATTCGGGATTCAATTGCGCCCGCACGACGTTTTGCGGAATGCGGATGACGTACGGGCCTTCGGCATAGGGGGCGACGTCGTAGGGGGCGAAGAGGACGTCGATCGCGCCGAACTTGCCGGTCACCGTCGACGGGATAAGAATCAGACGGCTGTCGGCCAGCTTCGGGCAGGCAAAGCCGGACGCGGCCTGGGTCGTCGGTTCACCGGTGCGTTTCGAGCGTTCGATCTCAATCTGCTGGCAAACATAGGCGTTGGCCGCCGTCATGTCGGCGCCGGTGGTGAAGAGCTTTGCCGTGTTGATCAGTTCTTTGGCCGACTTGTCCCATAACAGCGCCTCGAAAGTGCTGTTGGGATGGGCGCCACCCTGGAAGTCTTCCTCTTCGGCGTAGAGCGACAGCAGGCGCGGATTCTGGGCGGCGATCTTCCAGTTGATCGAATGAAAATAACTTGGAACCTCTATGCCTTCGGCCGACTGTTCGGTGCGCGCCGTGTGCGCCGTCGCTATGAACTCCTTCAGCTTGCGCTCACCGCTGGTATAGAGCTGGGTATGCAGTTCCGGATGTGAACGAATCGCCTCGGGCAGCGTAAGGCGGACTTCGGCGTCGGCGTCGGCCTTGGCGAAGCCCAGCGGCGCGACCGTCAGCGGCTTGTCGCTTCCGGTCTTCTCGTCCCTGGGTTTGTCGCCGCATGCGGCCAGACCCGAAAGGACAAGTACCGCAAGCGAAAGGCGTGCAATCGTCAGTCGATTCCCCATGTCACGTCTCCCGGTCGGTTGTCGTCGCAGCGGAGATTCCGCCTGACTCCTTGTTATTTGTCCATCGTACTGCGCGAAAACGCCTGTGAACGCTTTTACGCGATACTGTTGGTGAGGTGGACGGCCAGAAGGCTGACCACCCAAAGCAAGCCTGTCGTTCGATTTGCCTTGAACAACCTGAGCGCCAGGGGACCATCGTCGACGCGCATGCGGGCGACCTGGCTGAAAAAGTGCAGGGCGACCAGCGCCAGTCCACCGAAAAAGAGCGGCGGAAGTTGGGCCAGATGCGCCGCCAGTCCCGTCAGGACGACGGCAAGCCCGTAAAATATGCTGACGCCGTTGACGGTGTGTTTTCCCAGCCGCCGCGCGCTCGACTTGACGCCGACCAGTGCGTCGTCTTCGAGGTCCTGCAAGGCGTAGATGGTGTCGTAGCCGATCGTCCAGGCGATAAGTCCGGCATAGAAGACCAGGGCGGGAATGCTGAGCGCATTTCCAACCGTAGCAAATCCGATCAGGAAACCCCAGTTGAAGGTGAGGCCCAGCCAGGCCTGCGGCCACCAGGTGATCCGCTTCATGAAAGGATAGGCGGCGACCAGCAGGAGCGACATGACGCCGAGGAGAATGGCCAGTGTTCCCAACTGTACGAGGATGCCAAAGCTGACCAGGCTGCACAGGACGATGAACATGACGGCCTGTTTCGGCGTGATCTGCCCGGCAGGGATGGGGCGGCCGCGTGTGCGCTCGACCTTGGCGTCGATGTCGCGGTCGATCAGGTCGTTGAACGCGCAGCCGGCGGCGCGCATCAGGGCCGCGCCGACCAGGAACAGGAAGAGCTTGTATACCGGAAAGTGCTTCGCCAGGCCTTGTGCGTCATAGACCATGGTCCCGGTCAGGGGATCGGCGACGAAATAGGGGCGGGCGACAGCAAAGGCCAGTCCCATGGCGCACGGCAGAAAGAGAAGCCAGATACCGACGGGCCGGTCAAACCGGCCGAGTTTCAGCCATGGCCGGGACTTTTCGGGAGCCAGCCGGTCGACCCAGTTCGTCCGGGCGGCGTCTGGAAGCGGGGCAGTTTTCGACATGGCGTCTTGATGGGCCGGAGGGAGCGGAAAGTCGAGCGTTATTTACCCTGATCGTGCGACGGCACGCCGTCGCCTTAGCTGGCGCGCTTATGAAAATGAAATTCGGTGTCGCGGGTGCGTTTGGCCTCGCGCGCCGGGACGACGCGGGCATAGGGGCGGCGGCCGAACAGCGTGTCCTCCATGCCGGTTTCCAATACGTCGCCCTTTTTCGGCGCCTTGAGGGGCAGGTCTTCCGTCGGCGTAATGACGTACATGGCTTCCGGCGCGTAGACCAGCACCAGGCCTTCATTGCGCGGCATGACCTCCGACCATTGCTTGAGCTGCGAATAGTAGGGTTCGCGGCGCCAGGCGTTCGGACGGTCGTGATCGACGTCTATGCAGACGGTGCCCTTGCCTTCCACGCGCATGACAAAGCCGGCATGGTCCGGCCGCCAGCGGCCATCCATATCGTCGTGCTTGAGCCAAAGGCACTTGAATTCCTGGCAGGCCTTGGGGTGCAGCCCCCAGACTCCGCATCCGCCTTCATCGCGTACATTGTGGCAGGTCTTGCCCGGCTTCTTCTCGAAGTCCTCGATTTCATACACCTTGCAGCACAAGGTGCAGTCGCCGCACATCTTAAGGCTGGCTCGGCGGGCAGGGCTGTGAGCGCCAGACGTATTCGTCGTCATCGCGGATCGGAACCTTCTGTTCGAAGCGGACACTTCCGGTCCGCAATTCAAAACGAATCGTGACAAATCACGGTCAACAATTGGTTACCGTGCTTCGCGTCGAACAGATTTTTTCGCGCTGGCAGGTTTACGCGTTGAGCGTCTTCCGGCCAGCTATGACCTCGCCGTAATCGAAAAGGACATCGGGGTCGGGGGTCTTGACCTCAACCGAATAGGCCGGGCAGCCGACTTCGTGCAGAACGTGGCGAATAATGGCTTCACGCGCCTTGGTCTTGGAGTCTGTCATGACGACGGTCCAGGGCGCTGTTTCGCTGTGCGACCGCAACAGCATCTCGTCGCGCGCCTTCGAATAGTCGTCCCACCGCTCCTGCGCCACCGCATCCAGCCCGCTGACCTTCAACCGCTTGCGCGGATCAGTGCGGCGGTTGTCCAGCCTTTCCTTCTGTTCGTCGCGTGAGATGTCGAGCCACAACTTGATCAGGTGGATTCCGCTGCGTTCGATCATGGCTTCGAAATCGGGCACATCGCGGATGAAGGTTTCCTGTTCTTCCGGCGAGGAAAAGCCCATGACCTTTTCGACGCCGGCACGATTGTACCACGAGCGATTGAAGATGACCCATTCGCCGAAGCTGGGCAGGTGCCCGGTATAACGCTGGAACCACCACTGGCCGCGTTCACGATCCGATGGTTTGGGCAGGGCGACGGTGCGGGTCTGGCGGATCGACAGCACTTCGGTCAGCCGCTTGATGGCGCCATCCTTGCC
>CAMLLA010000185.1 GCA_946480525.1 uncultured Asticcacaulis sp.
GCCAGAGACAGCGAAAAGCCGGAAATCAGGGCCGGTGTCAGGCCGGGCAGGATAACGCGCAGCGCCGTCTGGATCGGCGTGGCGCCAAGCGTGCGCGCCGCTTCCTCGACCTCGGCGTCGAACTCGGCCAGGACCGGCTGGACGCTGCGGACGATGAAGGGCAGGCCGACAAAGACCAGGGCGATAAAGATGCCAAGCGGCGTATAGGCGACCTTGATGCCGAGCGGAGTCAGGAGGCTGCCGATCCAGCCATTGGGGGCGTAGAGCGCGGTCAGGGCGATACCGGCAACGGCGGTCGGCAGGGCAAACGGCAGGTCGACCAGCGCGTCCATCAGGCGCTTGCCTGGAAATTCATAGCGCGTCAGCACCCAGGCAATGGCCAGGCCGATGAACAGGTTGAGAAAGGCGGCAGCGGCGGCGACGCTGAAACTCAGGCGCAGGGCGGATAACACACGTTCATCGGTCAGGTTGAACAGGAAGCCTTGTACGCCGTGCTCCCACGGCCGCGCCGCCAGAGCGGCCAGAGGGATCAGGACGATGAGCGACAGATAGGTCAGGGTGACGCCGAGCGACCACTTGAAACCCGGCAGGACGCGGGTGTGCAGGCTGGCCTTGGGCGGCTTGAAGCCTTCGGGCACAGGCGCGCGCGCGGGCGTTGCGGATGACGTCATGCGTGACCTGAAACAACGAAAACAGAAACGCCGGTGAAAGGAAACTCCTCCGGTAGAGTATCGCCTATAGCCCAGCGGGGCCGCAACGTCATATCAGAAATCATCGGCGCTTTCATCAGAGTCTCTAACGCATACGCGTGATAGGCGCGTGACCCGGTCAGACAAGGATGTTGCGGGTGGCTATGACCGCCGTGGCGAAACAGGCCTGGAGCAGGTATCCCCCGGTCGGCGCTTCCCAGTCGAGCATCTCGCCGATGGCATAAACGCCGGGCATCGCCTTGAGCTCGAAGCCCGGCGTCAGGGCTTCGAAGCGGATGCCGCCGGCTGAAGAGATGGCGCGATCGAGGCCCTGCATGGCAGTCAGGCGTAATGGCACGGCCTTGATGTCGGCTGCATGCGTTTCGTGCACAAGACCTATGGCGGCAGGAGACAGGTTGAGCGCCTTGCGCAGGCGGTTCGACAAGCTGTCCTTGGCCGAGGCGCGACCGAGTTTCGAGGCCACCTGGCCGGCATTCATGTCGGGCCTGAGGTCCAGTATCAGATCCACGTAGCCATCGCGGGCAACGGCGTCACGTAAAAGCCCCGACAAGGCATAGACCGCGCCGCCTTCGATACCGGTGCGCGTCAGCATGACTTCGCCTTTGACGGTCCTGCCGGCAAAGCTGAGCGCAATGTTCTTGAGCGGCAGGCCGGCGAACCGATCGGCGAAATGGCCCGTCCATCCCACGGTAAAACCGGCATTGGCAGGTTTAAGCGGCGCGATTTCGACGCCGCGGGCCTCCAGCAGCGGCACCCAGCCGCCATCGCTGCCAAGCCTGGGCCAGCTGGCGCCGCCCAGCGCCAGAATGGTCCTGTCGGCGTCCACCCGCACAGGACCGCCGGGCGTATCGAACAGCAGGGCGTCGCCCTCCCAGCCGCGCCAGTCGTGCCGCGTACGAATGACCACGCCAAGCCCTTCAAGCCGGTTCAGCCAGGCGCGCAGCAGGGGCGACGCCTTCATGGCCTTGGGGAAGACGCGTCCGGATGTGCCGACAAAGGTTTCCGCACCGAGATCGTCGGCCCAGGCGCGAAGATCCTTTGGCGAAAAGGCGTCCAAAGCCGGCTTCAGTACCGCCGCCCTTTTGCCGTAGCGGCCGCTGAAACGGTCAATGGGTTCGGAATGGGTAAGGTTCAGCCCGCCGCGCCCGGCCAGCAGGAACTTGCGCGCGACCGATGGCATGCGGTCGTAGACGGTTACCCTGGCGCCCGACGCCGCCAGCCTTTCCGCGGCCATCAAACCGGCCGGGCCTGCGCCTATGATGGCGATGGAAACAGGAAGCGACAATGACATCCTGCCCTCATATCCTCGCATGCCGCGTGCGCCAACGGGCCATTTCGCGCTTTTTACGATTCGGCCGGCGAACAACATCGTAAACTGACCGCATCCTATCGATACTTCTTATGTGTAATTCGGCACAGAAGGAATTAGTTAATGAAACGCCTTGTTCTCGTATCACTGCTCTGTCTCGCCCCGCTCGTCACCACTGCCTGCCATACGGTACAAGGCGCCGGCAAGGACGTCACCTCGGTCGGTGAGGCCATGGAAGACGCCGCGCACTAAACAGGGCGCGGCCTGGAAGGGTGATCTCGGCAAGCACGAAAAAGCGTGTTATGGACGCATATCTCAGTGAGAGGAGATAGATATTCATGAAACGTATCGTAGTTTTTTCCCTGATCGCCCTTCTGCCGCTCATGTCGGCTTGCAACACCGTCAAGGGCGTCGGCAAGGACATCACTTCCGTCGGCCAGGCGATGGAGAATGCAACGAAGTAAACGGCTGTTCCAAAGCGTTTGCCGGGCCACCTGAAAAGGTGGCCTTTTCTGTTTGTGCGTTCCCTTTCAAGACGCCTTCTTTAAACCATGAAACCGCCCCATCACTGTCGGCGTCGGCGGGCGACAAGCCTGGCGACGCGTGGGTGAAATCATGCTAAACAGGATGGTCTCAGCATGGGGATGTCGATGGATCGCCGGGCGTTTCTTGCCGCTTTTCCGGCACTAGGTATAGCGGGCTGCGCGCGCGGCCAGGTGCCCGTGGAGGGCAAGGCGGCGCAGTTGCTCAAAGGCGCTCACGACCAGATTTCAAAAACACTGACCTACGATCCGGCCTATACGCGCATCCCCTATCCCAATGGCGACGTGCCCCTGGTCAAGGGCGTCTGCACCGATGTGGTGATCCGCGCCTATCGCGCCATTGGCATCGACCTGCAGCAACGCGTCCATGAAGACATGGATGCCAATTTCAGCCTCTATCCAAAGACCTGGGGGCTGACGCGTCCGGACAGCAATATCGATCACCGCCGCGTGCCCAATCTCCAGGTCTTCCTGACCCGCTTCGGCCGAAGCCTTCAGGTCAGCCAGAATCCGGAGGATTACAGGCCCGGCGACCTGATTACCAACCTGCCGGGCGGCCGCACGCACATCGCCGTCGTCAGCGAGATACGCTCGCCTGTCACGCAACGGCTGATGGTCATTCAGAACATCGGCTTTGGCGCCCAGCTCAACGATGACCTGCTGAGCTATCCCATGACGGGGCATTATCGCTATGCCGTCTAAGCCGAAGGGGTGTGAATGACTTTCCGGCGCTTCATTGCCTGGATTGCCGAAAAGCTGCTGGAATGGCAGCTGTTCGTCCTGCTGTTGCTGGCGGTGAAGTTCCTGCTGCCGGTCGACCTCGACAGCTACCAGAGCCTGGACACCTTCGTCGCCGGCGCCGGGGCGCAGTGGTATGCCTCGCTGGATGAAGCGGCCTTCATGACCAATGCCTTCATGGGCGGGTCTTATGTCGCCTACGCCTGGAAGACCTGGGTGGCCGCCGGCTGGATGGTCGGCATTCACGTCTATTTCTGGAGCTTCTATATTTTCACGTCGATCTTCGCAGGGTTACGCGGGCCGAAAGGCTACACCTTGCGGGCCGTCCTCGCCTTCCTGATCAGCGCATGTATCCTGGCGTGGCGGCAAAGGGCGATGTTCGACATGCAGGCGCTCTATCTCGCGGGCGCGCTTGTGGCGGGAGGGCTGGTCGTCGTCCTGATCTCGACAGCATTCGGCAATGCCCTCGACGCGCGCATGGCGGGTCAAAAAGGCGGGCGTTCGTCCGGGACGCAGTCAGCGCGCGGCCGCGTACGCCTCGATTTCAGCCATTAGTTCGGCCTGGCGCTGCGGGCTGGCGAATGAGCCGGTGACGCTGTTGCGCGCCAGGGTCACGCAGTCGTCCCGGCCAATCAGCCCCAATCGCGTCAGCGCCTTGAAATTGTCGTTCACATAGCCGCCGAAATAGGCCGGATCGTCGGAGTTGATCGTCGCCTTCAGTCCGTATTTCAGCATCAGCGGAATGGGATGATCGCGCAGGTTGTTGACGACACACAGCTTGTGGTTAGACAACGGACAAACGGTCAAGGTCAATCCGTCGCGAACAATGCGCGCCACCAGGTCGGGGTCTTCCAGCGACCGGTTGCCGTGATCGATGCGGTCGACCTTGAGCACGTCCAGGGCCTCATAGACGTAGTCCGGAGGCCCTTCCTCGCCGGCGTGGCAGGTCAGCTTCAGTCCCATGTCGCGGGCGCGAGCGAAGACGCGGGCGAACTTCGACGGCGGATGGCCGACCTCGGATGAATCGAGCCCTACGCCGAGGATGCGGTCGAGATACGGCTCGGCCATCTTCAGGCTGTCGAAGGCCGCTTCTTCGCTCAGGTGGCGCAGGAAGCTGTGAATGATGGAAACGGACAGGCCTAGGGCCTCAGCGTCCTTTGCCGCGCGCAACAGACCTTCGATGACGACGGAATAGGGGATGCCGCGATCGGTGTGGGTCTGGGGGTCGAAGAAGATTTCGGCGTGGCGGACGTGGTCGGCGGCGGCCGTGCGGAAATAGGCCATCCCCAGGTCGTAGAAATCCTCCTCTTCGCGCAGGACATTGGCGCCCTGGTAATAGATGTCGAGGAAGTCCTGCAGGTTCGAGAAGTCGTAGGCGGCGCGCAACGTTTCGATGCTGTCGAAGGGAAGGGCGATGCGGTTGCGCTTGCCGAGCGCGAACATCAGCTCAGGTTCCAGCGAGCCTTCGATATGCAGGTGCAGCTCCGCCTTGGGCAGGCCAGCGACGAAGGTATCGAGGGAAGCTTTGCTTTGCGTATCGGGCATTAATCAAACCTTTGACGAGATAGGCTATCACAAGCACAATCTACCTGTTTTGCAAAGTCAGGCTTCATCTATCGATGGCCCGTCTTTTGCATCCTGACAGGGAAAACGGGCGGACACAGTTCGCCTGACCGATTAGGGGACATAAACGCAATGACACCCGAGACGCCCGGCGCCGGATCGCCTCATATTGCAACGCCTGTTATAGCATCAGCCGGAAAGCTGGCGACCTGGGCCTGGCGTGGCGTGGCATTGCTGGGTTTCGGCCTCTATCTCTGGGCGTGGTGGGCGGCGTGGAAGCTGGTCGAGCCGATGATCCCCGATGAGATCACCGTCGATCTGATGGTGCGCACCCTCACTGTTCATGAAATCCGGCACAAGGTGCTGGACGCTGCCTCGCTGCTCGTCGCTCTGATCCCGTTCGTCCTCTATGTCGAAGCCATCATGGTCGGCTGGGAAAAGAGCTCGGTGCGCCGTATCCTGTTCGCACGCACCGAAAGCATCAAGATGGACCTGGCGTGCCTCGCCGCCGGCCAGACGCCGGTCATGCGCGTGATCGGCAAGGTCCTGACCTTCGGTCTTTCGGCAGGTTTCGGCGTCTGGATTCACGATCAACTGTCAAAGGCCGTGGGGTTCGATATTGGCCTCGGCTTCATGCCGGAATATGCGCAGGTCTTTTTCTACTTCTGGGTCTACACCTTTTTCGACTACTGGACGCACCGCATCGACCACACCTATTTCTTCTGGCCGCTGCACCGCTATCATCACTCGACCGAGGACTTCTGCGTCATCACCTCGCTGCGTTCGCACCCGGCGGCCTTCCTGGGCGTCTTCATCATCAATGCGCCTATGGCGATCCTGGGCGCGCCGGTGTCAGTGATGATCTCGGTCAACCTGATCGTCACGACCATCGGCCTTTTGATCCATTCCGGCATCGATTCCCATTGGGGCTGGTTCGGTAAATGGGTGATCCAGTCGCCCAACCATCACCGCCTGCACCATATCCTGGACTACAAGACGCATGGTGTCGGCAACTTCGCCATCGCGCCGATCTGGGACCACCTGTTCGGCACCTACAAGGGCGAGGCGGGGCCCAGTCTGGCCATCGGCGTCGACAAGCCGCTGTACCGCCAGGGCTGGTTCTTCTTCATCGACCTGTTCCGCGACTACTGGGACTTCGTGAAGACCTATGCCCTGTTCGTCGTCGGCAAGCGGCGGATTGATTAGGTTTAAAAAAGGCGGGAGTTGCCCCCCGCCTTTTCGCTTTAAGCCTCGCCGACCAGGGCCGTATCGAGGGTGCGGCCGTCCGTCTCCCAAAGGGCGCCGACATGCTTGGCGACCGGATCGGGGAAGATGTAATCCTCGTCGGCCTCAAGCCCTTTGACGATCTCCGCAGCTGCGTGCTCGGGTGAAGTCTTTTCGAGAGGAATGTCGCGCGCCATGTCGGTGTCGATCGGGCCGGGATAGATGCCGACAACGCGAATACCCTTTTCCTTCAGGGTGGCGCGCAGGGTCTGGGTCACGGACTGCAGCGCCGCCTTGGACGCCGAATAGCCGGCCAGGCCCGGCGCCGAGGTCAGGCCGACGACGCTGACCACATTGGCGATGGTGGCACGGCCGCGCGCCTCGAGCTGAGGGGTAAAGGCGCGGATGACGCGCAGCGTGCCGTAATAGTTGGTGTTCATGTCGCCGCTGATCAGCTCGATCGGGCTGTCGACGAAGTTGTTGAAGGCGGCGGTGCCGGCGTTGTTGAGCAGCACATCGACATCGGGCGCGGCCTTGGCGGCGGCGGCCACCGACGCATCATCGGTGATATCGAGCGCGACGGGAACGACGCGGGCGTCGCCAAAGTCGGGCAGGGAGGAAGTCTGGCGCGCGGCGGCGTAGACCTTTGCGACGCCGGTTTTCAGCAGTTCGCGGACGGTGGCGGCGCCGATGCCGCGGTTCGCGCCGGTGACGAGGACGGTTTTGCCTGTGAGGATGGACATGGCTTTCAAGCTCCGAAGGTTCGGCCGGATCGTAGGAGGCGGCGCAGAAAGTAAACCGATCTGTTTACATGAGCGTATGTAGACAGATCGGTTTACTTCGTCAAGGGGAGCGCCTATATAAAATTCAAGCGCAAGGCTTTGTTTGTGCTCAGGCGCCGCATGGGCTTTGCGGGCCTTGCCCTTGCCGATCCGCAAACGGACCGGAGTTGCGTGGAGTATCGTCATGGACAAACCTTTGTCTCGTCAGGATGTGAAGAAGCAGGAGATCCTGGACCAGGCGCAGCGCCTGTTCTGGTGCGGCGGTTTTCATGCGACCGGCGTCGATGCGGTCATGGCCGATACCGGCATTTCCAAACGCACCCTGTACAAATACTTTCCATCGAAAGAGCACCTGATCGAAGCCGTGCTTGACCAATACAGCGGGGCTGTCGATGATGCCCTGTTCGCCCCGGCGTTTGCGCGCAGTTCTGATCCGCGCGAACAGATACTGGCCATATTCGATATACGCCGTGAGATGATGGAGTGCGGCAACTTCCAGGGCTGCCTGGCGATGAAGGCCGGCATGGAATATGTCGGCAAGCACGCCGGTATCGAGGACCGCAGCCGCCAGTCGTCGGTCTATGTCGAGGAACGGTTTATCGATTTGTGCCGTGCGGCGGGTCTTGAACATGCCGAGGATATCGGACGGCAGGTCAATCTGCTGTTCCAGGGCGCGGTCATGACCGCCCAGATGCGTCGTGAAACGGACGTGTTCGACGCGGCCAAGGCGACGGTGCGGCGGTTGGTCGGGCTATGATTTAACCACGGATAGGCACGGAAAAGACATTCGCGCCAGAGCGGCCTTGGTTAAGCGCGTGGAAACGGGATCAAGGAGAATCCACAGATGCACACAGATCGCTGCTTCGCAGCGTGCACAGATGATCTGGGTCGGTGGACACCGAAGCGCGAAATGATCCACGCGAATGACGGCGCTTTGCGCCGCCGGGATTTCAAAAAATTTAGGACTCGCGGTCCATCTACACGGACCATCTGTGCAGATGCGCGTAAGCGCATCCATCTGTGTGCATCTGTGGATTCCCTTAAACCCCGCTTCAACACGCCGGACCGAGGACCGCTCTGGCGCGAATTCCGTGTCTTTCCGTGCCG
>CAMLLA010000186.1 GCA_946480525.1 uncultured Asticcacaulis sp.
CAATCATGCAGGCAACTTAGGGGTAAAGCGATTTCTTTGGTTATCTGCTACCGTCAGAGAAAATTAACCAGATATCCCTAATGATTTTTGGCTGAAACAGCCGGCACATTTCTGCTTACTACGGCTGCCTGGGACTGTTCCATCCAATGAGCCTGATTGCGGACAAACGGCTGGTATTGCTGAAAGGTCTGATCAAGACCTTGCCGCAGGCGTCCTTGCGTTCGCTTGAACTGGCTTTGGGCCTGACCAAGGACGCCGCCCTGATCGAGGTTCGCGAACTGGTCAGCGTCGAACTCGAATTCCGTTACGCCAAGGATGCGGTGTTCGCGCCTTACCTGCCTCTGTTCGAGGCGCGCGCGGACGGGCTGAACGCGGTCGAATTTCCGCGGTGGCTGCTCGACAATCTGTGGCGGGCGCTGGAAACCCACGAACCGGAGCTTTACCAGCAGTCGCGCTTTGCCCTGCGTGGGTTGCGCGCCGAAGATCCGACCCCGGTCGTCTTCTTTCGCCTGGTGACCGCCGCTGCCGCCATCTGCCGCGAACATCCGGGCGACGTGCTGCCGAAGTCTCCCGCGCGTGGCGACAGTGAGGAAGTCGCGGAGTTCGCGCACTATCTCGACCTGCATCGCATTCTTCGCACCGTGCTGGCGAAGCTGCCGGATTTCCTGGGGCGGATCGATGCCGAAAAGGCCGCGGCCCTGAGACTGATGTTCAAGGACGCCTGTGCGATCTCCGATGAAGGCGGCATGCGCTTCATGGAGGTGATCTTCTCGCATCTGGAAGATGGCGGCCAGATCATCAAGTTCATTGCCACGGTTTCGGATCGGCCGAACGATCGCTTCCTGGCGGAGTCCGAACTGGCCGATTTTGGTGAACGCATCATCGAACGGATCGAAGAGGGACTTGAAGATCTCAAATCCGCGATTGGCGGCAAGGGCGACGGCGCGCTGAACGGCGCCGGTTTGCGTGTGGCACAAAGCGTCGGGCAGCTTCAGTCGTTCAGCCATTACATCGAAATGACGCGCGACGGCCCGTGGAGCAAGCGCGTGGCTGAAGCCAGCAAGCAGATCGCCATGCTGGTCGAAACCCGGCTCAAGGGCGCCGAGCGCATCTTCGAAGATGCCCTGGTCATGAAGTCCGAGCGTGTCTATGGCCGCGTCAAGAAGGACGTGCCCAAGATGGACAAGTTCCCGAAGCCGGAAATCGTCGATCGCGCGCGCAACTGCGCCGCGTTTGTGCGTGAGGTGCGCGCCACCGCCAATGCTGGCGGGTTCGCAACATTGCACACCAAGACGGTTCAGGCCCTGGAAGCCCAGCTCGATGCCTATTTCGAGGCCCTGCTGGATGTCGCCAACGGCGAGGACCCGTTCGACAGCGATCAGGTCATGACCTTCTTCGAATTGGTGACTGACCTAATGGAGGTCCTGTGCGGCGAGGAAAAAGCCGTGGTCGGCCGGAGGCGTGTGGCATCGTCCAACGTCATGAGCCCGCCCAAGGTGGCGTAACGGCCGGCCGGTAATATTGTCGCACGACGGGCGGGGGGCTTGGCTTTGATATAATTTGCGCTATGTCAGAGGCCCTATGATCAGTCTTGTCCTGTCTTGTGTCGTCATTGCCGCCGTGCTCATCGCTGTCGTGGGCCTGTGGCATCGCCGTGTGCCTGTTGGGAACGGCATGGTCCAGGCCAGAGCACGGTATGAAGCCTTTGTTGCCGATGTCAAACGCCGCGAACAGCGCGGCGACATCGACGCCGATCTGGCCAATGAAGAGCGCGTCGAGGCGGCGCGCGCCCTGCTGAAGGCAGAGGAGGGGACAAGGCAGGCATATGTCTTGAAGCCCGCTCACGCTGCCATCGGAGCCTTTGCCATAGCAGCTCTGAGCTTCGTGCTCTATGCGCTTTACATCGGTCATCCGGAACTGAATGACCAGCCTTATGAGGCGCGCGTTGGCCAGTGGACCCGAATGGCGCGGGAAAATATCGACAGCCTGCCCCCCGAAGCCCTGTCAGCGGTGCTGCATCGCCGCACTGCCGAGGCAGGCAATGCGAAGAATCCCGACTTCTGGCTGTTTCTTGGCCGCGTCGACATGATGGCCGGGCGCTATTACGAGGCTGCCAAGGCGTTCGATAAGGCCATGAAGCTCGATCCGCAGGGCTTTGACGGCTGGTCCGATCTTGGCGAGGCGCTGTATTTCGTCGGCGGCGGCTCGGTCGGACCGGATGCGCAAAAGGCGTTCGATGTCGCACTTTCGCGTGACGCCCGGGACGCCCGAGCGCACTACTATATCGGGCGCCGCGATCTGGATAACGGGCAATATGACAGTGCGCGGGTGCATTTCGAGACGGCGAAGGCGGTCCTGGCCGTCGACGATATCCGTCAACAGGCGATTGCCGAGCAACTCGCCGCCGTAGAAACGGCGCAGACCGGCGAAGCGGCGAACCGGTCGCGCATCGCCGGCATGGTGGCGTCACTGGAGGCGCAACTGGCTGACCAGCCCGACAATGCCGATGGTTGGGCGCGACTGTTGCGCTCTTACGACGTCTTGGGCGATACGGCTGCCAAGGCGAGGGCGCTTGCAGCCATGGAGGCGCATTACCGCGGGCGGCCTGATCTTGCCGCCGATATCGTACGAAGATCCGGTGGCGCCGTCGGCGCAGAGAACACGCGAGGTCGCGAATGAATTTTTGGCCGAAATCCGTCAAAGCCAGGCGGCGTTTGACGATATTCCTGATCGCGGCTCCCTTGCTGGTCGCGGCGGCGGCTTTAAGTCTCTATGCCCTGAAAGGCACGGCGATTTATTTCTACACGCCGGCCCAGATGATCGACGCCAAGGTCAAGGCGGGTGAAGTCGTGCGGCTGGGTGGTCTGGTGAAGGCGGGCAGCGTGACAAAACTGGCTGACGGGTCGGTGCGTTTCACGGTCATGGACAAGCTGAAAGAGATCGACGTCGCCTATAAGGGCGATCTGCCGGACCTGTTCCGCGAAGGGCAGGGCGTCGTCTGTGAAGGCGAAGTCACGGCGTCGGGCCTGCGCGCCACACAGGTTCTGGCCAAGCACGACGAGACCTACATGCCCAAGAACGTCAAGGAAGAGCTGGAACGGCAGGGGGAATGGCGGCCTGACGCGAAACCTGCCGAGCCCAAGGCGGATCGGCCGTTCGGGACATGACCTTCCTCAACGAAATCGGTGTGTTCGCGCTTGTCTGCGCGTTCGTTCTCAGCGTGGCGCAGGCCGGACTGGTCGCGGCTGGGCAGTGGAAACGCCTCAGCGGCATTGAGCGCTATTCCGAAGGCGTATCGCTGGCGGCGGCGCTCAGTCTGATTCTGTCGTTCGCGATCCTGATCGCCGCCTTTGTCCGGTCTGATTTTTCGGTAGTGAACGTCTACGAACATTCCCATACCGACAAGCCGCTGCTCTACAAGATTTCCGGTGCCTGGGGCAGTCACGAAGGCTCGATGCTTTTGTGGTGCGTCATCATGCTCAGCTTCGGAGCATTGATCACCCTGCTGGGGCGTGGCCTGCCCGACAGCCTGAAGCACAAGGCGCTTGGCGTGCAGGGGCTTCTTGGTGCCGCCTTTGTCGGGTTCACCCTGTTCAGCTCCAATCCGCTCGGACGGCTGGCCGAAGCGCCGCTGCAGGGCCGGTCGCTCAATCCGGCGCTTCAGGACCCGGCCCTGGCGTTTCACCCGCCCATGCTTTACCTCGGTTATGTCGGCCTGTCGGTGGTCTTTTCCTTTGCGGTTGCCGCCTTGATCGAAGGCCGGCTCGATCGTGCCTGGGCGCGCTGGGTGCGGCCCTGGGTGCTGGCGGCCTGGGTGTGCCTGACCATCGGCATTATGCTCGGCGCCTTCTGGGCCTATTACGAACTCGGCTGGGGCGGCTGGTGGGCGTGGGACCCGGTGGAAAACGCGTCCTTCATGCCGTGGCTGGCAGCGACAGCCCTGCTGCACAGCGCCATCGTCATGGAAAAGCGCGACGCACTGAAGGCGTGGACGGTGTTCCTGGCGATTCTGGCGTTTACCTTCTCGATGATGGGCGCGTTCCTCGTGCGCTCGGGGCTTCTGACCTCGGTGCACGCCTTTGCCGTCGACCCGCAGCGCGGCATCCTGCTTCTGACCATTCTGTTCGTTACGGCCGGGCTTGGTTTTGCCTTGTTCGCCGTACGCGTACCGGAACTGAAACCCGGCGGTCTGTTCGCGGCGGTGTCGCGTGAAGCGTCGCTGGTGCTCAACAACCTGCTTTTGTCGGCGGCGCTGTTGTCGGTCTTCCTCGGCACGCTCTATCCGCTCCTGATGCAGGCGCTGGTCGATAAGGCCATGTCGGTGGGTGGGCCCTATTACCTGGCGGTGTTCGGGCCGATCATGCTGGCGGCCATCGCCATTATCCCGATATCGCAACTGCTGTCGTGGAAGCGCAGCGATCTCAAGGGTGTGCTGCAGCGGCTGGCGCTGGCCCTTGGTGTTGCGCTCTTGAGCGCGGCCATCGGCTCGCTGTTCTACGGCGGAGAGGGTGTATGGAAGCAGGTGACCTTCTTCATCGGCTTGCTTGCGGGCTTCTGGCTGATCTGGGGGTGCCTGCGCCTGGTCGCGGAACGTGTCGGCTTTGGTGCTCTGGCGTGGCGGAAGTTTGTTGCCCTGCCTCTGGCCACGCATGGCATGGTGCTGGCGCATGTCGGTCTGGGCATCTTCGTGCTGGGCGCGGTCGTCGAGGGCCATTCGCGCGTCAGCATCCAGCAGAGCATGCAGGTCGGCGACACGGTCAAACTGGCAGGCTATGAGATGACCTTTAGCGGCACCTACCGCCAGGATGGCGCGAACTACGACGCCCAGGGCGGGGTGTTCGTCGTCGAAAAGAACGGCCGTCAGGTCTGCGAGGCACGGCCCCAGCGGCGGTTTTACCCGGCGTCGGGCTCGATGCAGAGCAAGGTCTGGCTGTGTTTCGAGCCTTTGAACGATCTCTATGTCGTCTTGTCCCAGCCGCAGGAAAGCATCAATGGCAAGCCGGTATGGCAGGTGCGCTGGTTCTACAATCCGTGGGTGCGGCTGATCTTCCTGGGGCCTGTGCTGATGGCGCTGGGCGGGCTGTTGTCGCTGTTCGACCGGCGTTTGCGGTTGGGCATCGCGATGAAGGCGAGCAAACTTAAAGAGGCGGCATCATGACTAACGCCTTCTCATTCCCTCCCCGTTTACGGGGAGGGGGGACCGCGAAGCGGTGGGAGGGGGATTTCCGCCCTCCGCAGTATGTTGTGTCCCCCTCCCACCATTCGCTCCGCTCATGGTCCCCCCTCCCCGTAAACAGGGAGGGAATAGGTTTCCTGCGCTATCTGCTGGTACTCTTTGCCTTCCTTCTTCTTCCCCTCACGGCCCAGGCCGATACGGCGCAGGACGAAGCACGCGCCAAGGCCCTTTACCGCGAAGTGCGCTGCGTCGCCTGCCAGAGCCAGGACATCGCCGACTCTGACGCGGATATCGCCGCCGACATGCGCCGTGAAATCCGCGAAGACATCGCTAAAGGGCGCACGGATGAAGAGATCCGCGCGGGGCTGTCGGCGCGCTATGGCGACTACGTCCTGTTCCGGCCGCGGTTCTCTCTCGGTAATCTGCTGCTGTGGGGCCTGCCTCCGTTGGTCCTCATCGGTGGAACAGCAGGCTTTTTCATTCTATCCCGGCGCAGGAACGCAGGGCGGGACTATGCCCTGAGCGAGGCGGAACAGGCGCGATTACGCGAAATTTTGACGGATGACTCCGACGCAGGTTGAAAACTACGAAAGTTTTCGGAATGTCACGATTTTGCCTCAGCCATGGTTATAGTCGATAAGGACCTGATTTTTGTACGCGGGGGAGGTTGTAATCCCCTGGCGAAACGCTCAGATTGGTGCGGAAACGTCCGCACCCAAACGCTAATAAGGAATAGTGAAGTACCATGGGGAAAAATACCTTAAGTGCTTTCTTCAAAAATCGCTCGATGGTCGCGGGCGCAATTGCGGGCCTGGCGCTCGGTGCGGGCGTTGCTGCTGCTGCCATGTCGGGTTTCAACGGCGCCGGCGCGGGTATCGGTTATGACGGCGCCCAGCTGATCAAGGCTGCCGACCTGACCCCAGTCAAGCCGCCCAATGGCGCGCCCATGTCCTTCGCCGACATGATCGAGCGCGTATCGCCGGCTGTCGTCTCGATCGAGACCAAGGGCAAGATGAAGGTGCCGACGGGTATTCCGGCGCTTCCGGGCTTCGACTTCCCCGGCCAGGACGATGACAGCCAGGGCGGCCGCGAACAGGAAGTGCGCGGCGCGGGTTCGGGCTTTTTCATTTCGGCTGACGGCTATGTCGTCACCAACAACCACGTCATCCAGGGCGCCGACGACATTACTGTCAAGCTGACCAATGACAAGGAACTGAAGGCCAAGGTCATCGGCCGTGACCCGGCCACCGACCTGGCCGTGCTCAAGGTCGAAGGCCACGACTTCCCGTTCGTGCGCTGGGAGCTGGAACGCAAGCCGCGCGTCGGCGACTGGGTCGTCGCCGTCGGCAACCCGTTCAACTTCTCAAACACCGCGACCGCTGGCATCGTGTCGGCCTATGGCCGCGACCTGCGTGAGTCGGGGACCAGCTATATCGACTACCTGCAGATCGACGCCGCCATCAACCGGGGCAATTCCGGTGGCCCGACCTTTGACCTTTATGGCCGCGTCATCGGCGTCAACACCGCCATCGTCACACCTTCGGGCGCCAATGCCGGTGTCGGCTTCGCCATTCCCGCCGATGTCGCCAACCGCATCACCTCGCAACTGATCCGCGGCGTGAAGATCGAGCGCGGCTATATCGGCGTGACGATTTCGCCGGTGACCCCGGAAAATGCCGAAGCGCTGGGCTCCACCGATACGACCGGCGCCTATATTACCGAAACCACCAAGGCCGGCCCGGCCGACAAGGCGGGTGTCCAGGCGGGCGACATCGTTCGCACCGTCAACGGCCAGCCGGTCAAGAGTCCGACCGAGCTGACCCGCCGCATCGCAGATGTAAAGGTCGGCGAAAAGGTAACGCTTGGCGTACTGCGCAACGGCAAGGTTGTTAATCTGACCCTGACGGCGGCGCTGCGTCCCAGCGAGGAAGACCTGGCCAAGGGCCTGAACGGCGGGGATGACACGCCGGACGCGCCTGGCGCGGAATCGACGAGTACGCCGTCGGTCATGGGACTGAGTGTCAAGGCCCTGACGCCTGAGAACCGCCGCACCTACGGTCTGGATGCCGACGTCAAGGGCGTCGTCATCACCAATGTCGACATGAACAGCGACGGTGGCCAGAAGGGCCTCAAGCCCGGCGACGTCATCGTCCTGGCCGATCAGCGCCCGGTCGCGTCGCAGTCGGACTTCGCCAAGGTGGTCGACGAACTGAAGAAGGCAGGCCGTCCGGCCATCCTGCTTCTGGTCAGCCGCGACGGCCGCAACATCCCGCTGCCCCTGTCGCTGAAAGACGCAGCGAAGTAAGCGGGTCGGCGATCTGAAAGAAAAAGCCCTCCATAAACGGAGGGCTTTTTTGTTTCCCGAATGCTTAATTGCGAATATTTAACGGGCCTGGGAGAATGATCCGCGCTAATAAAGTTACATAAATAACGGAAAGAATCGCACATGCAGGTCCTGATCGTCGAAGATGACACGGAAGCCGCCCTCAACATGCAGAAGGGGCTCAAGGAGGCGGGCATCGAGGCGCGTCTGGCCGGTGACGGCAAGCAGGGGTTGGAAGCTATCCGCCAGCAGGCCCCCGACGTCATCATCCTCGACCGCATGATGCCGGTCATGGATGGCGTCAGCATGCTGACGCAAATGCGCTCCGAAGGCGTCGATACGCCGGTGCTGTTCCTGTCGGCGCTGGGTGAACTGGAAGACCGCGTCTCGGGCCTGCGCGCCGGCGCGGACGACTATCTCGTAAAACCCTATGCCCTGCCGGAGCTGT
>CAMLLA010000187.1 GCA_946480525.1 uncultured Asticcacaulis sp.
ATGGGCCGCCGCCCTGGCGGAGGCCGATGACGCCAGCCAGGACGACATCGACGCCCTGTTCGACTAGACGTTCCTACCTTTTGGAGCCAGGAAACGCCCGAATAATAAAGCAAAGACGCTGACAAGCGGCCTTCAGAGCCGCAAGCGGACAATATGCGATGGTGCGAGAACGCGGTTGCCTGAACAGGCAGCCGCGTTTTTGCGTTACCAGTGCAGGCCTTCGGCGACGTACCGGGCATGGGCTGTCTGTACGTCCAGCAACTTTTTCAGAAGCATGGGATCAAGCTTTCCGGCATCGTCGGTCGCTTCCAGAGCGTGAATACCGGCAGCAATGAACAAAAGGTCCAGGCCTTGACCGTTGGCGCCCAGGGCATCCGTTGGCAGGCCGTCGCCTATGGCCAGGATACGCGCCTTGTCGATAGCCTGGCCGGTCTGGCGTTCCAGCTCGGCATAGCACATGTCGTAGATGGGAGCGTAGGGCTTGCCCGCCATGATAACCTCGCCGCCCATTGCGATATAGAGATCCGCCAGGGAGCCTGCGCACAGAATGATCTTGTCGCCCCGTTGAACGACCTTATCGGGGTTGGCGCAGATCATGACGAGCTTGCGGTCTACGGCGACCTGGAAGTCGGGCCGGTATTGCTCGACCGTGTCGGTTTCGTCGTTATAGGGCGAGGTGCAGGTGATGAAGGCGGCGTTTTGCGGCGTACCGTCAAGAGCGATATCGATGCCTTCGTAAAGGGACTGTTCGCGCGGATCGCCTATGCGCCAGGCCGAACCCAGCGGCGCAAACTTGCGCAGGTATTCGCGTGTGGCATCCCCGGACGATATCACGGCCGAGAAGCCGTCTTCCATGATGCCCAGGCTGGCCAATTGGGCGATCAGGCTGTCGCGCGGGCGGGGAGAGTTGGAGATCAGGACGACCGGGCCGTGCTCAGCCTTGAAGCGGCGCAATGCTTCGTAAGCCGGCGGGAAGTGTTGACGGCCATTGTGAATGACTCCCCAGATGTCGCAAAACAGGGCATCGTACTGATCGGCAACCGCCGACAGGCCGGACAACAATTCAGGCTGGGACATTCCACACTCATAAAAGGCGCTACAGTGCGGGCTGTTTAGCGAGTGGGCCGATATAGGGGAAGCAATAATCCCCACCAATCTGATTTTATGCCCGGCGGCGGACCTGGGGCAGGGTGGATTTGATAAAGCCGGCGGGGGGATCGGTCTCGGCCAGCACCTGTTCCTTGATCGCGCGCGGCTCGCCGAACAGATGGCCCTGACCGTAGCCGATATCGAGGTCGAGGATGTCGACGACCTGCTTTTCGTTCTCGACCTTCTCGGCGACGACCTCGATGCCGTAACGCGCCAGCAGGGACGCGTAGTCGCCGGCATGGATGTCCTTCAGGAACTTCAGCGCGGGCTTGCCCTCAATGTTCAGCAACTGGTCGAGCAGGATGCCGGCGCCGATCTTGACGAAGCGGACGTCCGAACGATGCAGATCCTGAAGGTCGAAGTCGATGCTCGATACCTTGTCGAGCGAGAACCGGAAGCCGAGATCAGCCAGCTTAGCCATGTTTCGAGCTTCAACCGAACCGCGCGCGGCGAAGGCGTCCTGACCGAGTTCGAAGATCAGTGCGCCGGCCAGATCCCGGTTCTCATTGAGAAACTCAAGGAACTGCGGAAAGAACACGTCGTCGCGCAGCGACGTCAGCGAGATATTGCAGAAGATGCCGATGCGGCGGTCCTGCTTGGCCAGGCGGCGGACGATCTGCACGCAGCGGAACAGCAAAAGGTTGTCGATCGACGGCACCAGACCCTCGGCATCGGCGACATTGAGATATTCCGCCGGCATCAGCACGCGGCCGGAGACATCGCGCAGGCGCGAGAAGCTTTCGTAGAAGATGGTCTTACGCTGCGGCAGGTTGACGACGGGCTGAAGATACAGGTCGACACGGTTCTGCGTCAGGGCTTCGCGGATGGTCTCAATCAGCGCCAGGGCCTGGGCTTCACGGGCATTGCGTGGCTGGGCCATGACAGCCGGCGCCGCCTGCCATTCGGACAGGCGGTCTTCGATGCTTTCGCCCAGCTTCTTGACCAGGTCTTCCAGCATGCGGACTTCGGACGTCAGCTCTTCCGAGCGCGATGTGCGCTGGTTCTGCACGCGGTCGGCCAGTTCGATCATGTCCTTTTGCGTCGAATCGATCGCATCGACCATCAGCCGGTGCGCCTCGCGGACCTGTTCGATATCGCGGGTGACGCGCATTTCGACGAGGCGCTGGCCGACGAAGACGTGAAAGGCGACGCAGACACCCAGGCAACCAAGCATTGCCGCGATCGCAACATTGGGATCGGAGGCACCATTGTACAAGGTCGCGCCAAGGCTGGCGGACAACAGGAAATAGGTGCCCATCAGCAGGACTGGTGTGAGTTTTCTCATCGAGGCTTCCGTGGCCGCAAGTCGGGCGCAGATAGAATCATCGCACCACTATGAGACGATTTGCGTATCCCGCAAAGAGGCTTGTTAACGATTACGCGGGCCGAGCCGTCAGCGGGTCAGATCATGCCGTCCGTCGACCGGCGAAAGGGGCCGGCATAGGACTGATCGACAATGCGGCGGCGGTCCGGACCGAAATAGTTCCGGCAGCGGATAAAGGGGCGGGGACGCATGATGACGCTGTCAAGGCGGCCTAACAGGGCACGTGCCGTCAGGGGTTTTACGACGAACTCATTCACACCCGCGTCACGCGCCTGGATAACGCGCGAACGCTCGGAGTGCCCGGTGATCATGATAATGGGAAGGTAGGGGTTCGTGCTGTCCTGCGCATTGCGCAGCAGCTTGGTGAACTCAACCCCGTCGATCGGATCCATGTTGAAATCAACCAGTGCGATATCGGCGGGAAACTGGCGCAGCATATCCAGCGCCTCCGCACCATCGCGGGCTTCGCGCACATTCCTGATGCCGGACCCTTTGAGGATGGCTCCGACAATGGACCGCATGTGCTGGTTGTCTTCAACCAGCAGGATTTTCAAACTGCTGTAATCGGCCATGGTCCTGGACGAAAATGTACGGTAACGGGCGCCTTTTAATGATATTCTTGTGGGCGCAATTCGCTGTTATGAAGAACAGCGTAGCAATTTCAAGCGAATAATTCGCCTTCCGATAAAAAGCGGGAGTCCCAGGGCGCGATCAGGCGACAACCATGCATGGGACGGAGGACTGAAAACACATAACCTCAGGTTGTGACCATCAGGCTGGGGTCCATGCGGCGGTCGCCCCATTTGAGACGCCAGCACAGGTGCGGTCCGGTCGCGCGGCCGGTGGCGCCAACCTTGCCGATCACCTGGCCGGGATAAACCTGCTGGCCGGCGCGGATGATGACTTCTGACTGATGCAGATACATCGAGATCAGTCCCTGGCCGTGGTCGATAAAGACCAGGCCGCCTTCGTAGAACATGTCGGGTTCCGCCAGAACCACCAGACCGGACTGTGGCGCGCGGATCGGGGTGCCTTCGGGCGCAGCCATGTCGAAGCCGTAGTGAGGCGCGGCAGGCGTGCCGTTCAGGATGCGCTGATTGCCGAAATTGCCCGATACGCGAAAATCGCTCAACGGATACTGAAACGGCTTGTGGAAGCCGCTTTCATCCGCGCGGCTGGCAAAGGCCTGGGTCTTTAGCTCAGTATCCCGCCTTATGCGCTCCAGCACCTCGGGCTCGGTCGGCGTAACGGTCTGCTGCGGCAGGCCGTCGACCCGCTGGATGTCGTAGGCAGTCGGCGCTATGGCCAGCATGACACTGGTTTTTTGACCATGATCCTTGACGCTGATCCGGCAGGAGGGGGGGCAATCGCGATCGAAGCCGACATAGAACCAGCCGTCCGCGGCAGTCCGGCCGCGTAGCGTGCCATCGACCCACAGTTCGGCAAAGGGCGCGCCCTGGCCGATGCAATAACCGCCCTGAACGAACCGTCCCTTCAGATCGAAGGGCAGCATGGTGTCGAATTCCGGTCTGGCTACAGCCGGCATCGCCGCGGTCAAACCGAGACCGCCAAGCGTGAACAGAAGGTGGCGTCGGTTCAGGCCTTCAGGCTGTTCCATCGGGCCGTGGCTTCCTCGGGACCTGCATAGGCCTCCTGCGTGCGGGGGTTCCAGTACTTCAGCGCTTCGAGCGGAATCTGGCGGCCGGATACGGCGCAGACGACAAACTTGCCGGGCCGCATGATGCTGTATTCGCCGTCACCATATTGGAGGACGGCCTGGCCGGGCAGGAGAGGCTGGGCGGAATGCATATTCATGACATGAACATATGTCGCCCGGCGACGCTAATCAAGGTCAGAAGAGGCTGCCTTGCTGCGGCGGCAGACCTGCCGGCTTTTTGACGGCGGGTTTCGGCGCGGGGGGAGCGCCTTCACCGACCGTGACCTCCAGCTTGCGATCGCCCTTGAAGGTCAGCTCCAGGCCTTCGCCGGCGGACACCATGTCGGGGGTGGTGACAAGCTGGCCATCCTTGCGGTTGACCCTGGCGAAGCCGAGGTCCAGCGGCCGGTCGGGGTTGAGGCTCAGGCGCAGTTGCTCGATATTTTTCAACCGGTCGCTTCGCAGAACCAGCGACCGCGTCATGGCTTCGGAAAGGCGCCGTGTCAGTTCCGGCAGGCGCTCGCCCTTTTGCGCCATGGTCCGGCGCAGGGTTTCGCTCATGCGCCGCGACAGGTCGGGAAGTTTTTCGCCCTTGGTGGCTGCAATGCGGCTGAGCCCGTCAACAAGGCGGGTTTCCAGTTGCGGAAGGCGGGCATGCGTCTCGGTCAGGGAGAGCTTGCGTGCCATGCTGACCGCCAGACGCTGCGAAAGTTGCGCGAGCTGGTCTGTCTTCAGGCGCTGCGGCTGCTCCAGAAGTCCCGGCCGGAAGCGCGCCGAGGTCCTTTGCAGCGCGACCTCATGGGCGTTGAGATTGGCCGTCAGTCCGCCGCTCAGGCGATGCGCTACGAAGTCGAGCCTTTGCTGGGCCGTGTCGATCAGTTCCTGTGGCTTTGGCAGGGCCCGGCTCAAAAGCGCGACCCGCTCACGTTTCACCTCGAGCATCCGGGCGATAATGCCCTGGCGGCGGCGCTCCAGGTCCAGGACGAAGGCACGCAGTTCGCCGAGAACGGGCGTCGCCATTTCCGCCGCACCGGTCGGCGTCGGCGCCCGACGATCGGAGACGTAGTCGATCAGGGTGGTGTCGGTTTCGTGTCCGACGGCGGAGATGATGGGGATGGTGCAGTTCGATACGGCGCGCGCCAGGCCTTCGTCATTGAACGGCCACAGATCTTCGACGCTGCCGCCGCCGCGCGCCACGATAATCACATCGGGCCGGGCCAGGCCGTTCTCGCCGGCCTCAAAACCTTTAAGAGCGCGAATGACTTGTGGCGGCGCGGTGTCACCCTGGACGACGACCGGCCAGACGATGACGCGGCACGGCCAGCGATCGCGGATGCGGTGCAGGATGTCGCGGATGACGGCGCCGGTCGGAGAGGTGACGACCCCGATGACGCGCGGGGCAAAGGGCAGGGGCCGCTTGCGGTCGGCGGCGAACAGACCTTCGGCATGCAGCTTTTGCTTAAGGCGTTCAAGCTGGGCCAGCAGGGCACCGACGCCGGCGACTTCCATCTGTTCGATGACGATCTGGTACTTGGACGAAGCCGGAAAGGTCGTGATGCGGCCGGTGACGATGACTTCCAGGCCATGATCCGGCTGGGCCTGAAGGCGCGACACCTGGCCTTTCCAGACGACCCCGTCGATCGCCGCCTTGTCGTCCTTGATCGTCAGGTAGACGTGGCCGGACGAATGGCGGGTGACTTTCGAGATTTCACCGCGCAGCCGGACGTGGTCGTAGGTCGTCTCGAGCGTACGCTTCAGCGCGCCGGCCAGTTCCGAAACGGAATAAGGAGCGGCATTGGATGATTCGGTCAGCAGATCGGCCATGCCCCTGTTTAAGGGACATGGCCGGCACTGTCTATTAGCTTAGGCGGTAAAGTGCGCTGCCGTGCGACGGCAGGTCGGCACTAACGCGGCCGGTTACGTTGCCAAGGTCCTTGCCTGCCCACAAATCGCGAACGCGGGCTGCTTTCAGGCCGAGGTTTTTCAGATCGAAGCCGACGGCCTTCGTCTTGTCGGTGGTGTTGAACAGGGCCAGGTAGCTGCTCCCGTCCGCGGCCTTTGCCGTCCAGATACGCGTACCGTCGGCGAAGAACCATGGCATGTTACCATGGCTTTTTTGGTTGACGGCGATGACTTCGGCATTGGTCAGCAGGGCCAGGGTCGGCGCATCCAGATGGCGCAGGTCGCCGCCCATGATCAGCGGTGAGCGGGCGATCGACCACAGGGTCATCAGGGTCTGCTGTTCGTCAGGCGTGAACTTGGTGTCGCGGTTTCCGAGCGCAAGCCGGCCCAGCGGCAGCATGTCGGCGTCGGGCCAGCGGCCGGGGAGGCGATACTCATTCCAGTTTTCCAGGCGCGTGAACTGCTCTTCGAGCAGGCGCCATTCGTCCCAGAAGTCGTCGCTGATCCGCCACATCTCGGCGTACTTCGCCACGTGGGCGTGGCGGGGCACAGCGGTTTCGCCCGGGGACAGCGACAGGATGATCGGCCGGCCCGTCGCCACGATCGCCTTGTGCGCCGCTTCGATTTCGGGTGCGTGGGCATCATAGGGCCGGCTCATATCGTCCATCTTGACGAAGTCGACGCCCCATGAGGCGTAGAGCTTGAAGACCGAATTGTAATAGGCCTGCGCGCCGGGCTTCGACATATCGACGCCGTACATGTCGGGGTTCCACGGACAGGTGCTGGACGTATCGGCGATATCCTGCGCGCGATAGGTCGTGCCCAGCACAGGCAGGTTCTTTTCGACCGCCAGGCGCGGAATGCCGCGCATCAGGTGGATGCCGAAGCGCAGGCCCAGCGCATGGACCTGTTTGGCGATGGCGGTAAAGCCCGAGCCATTGGCCGACGATGGAAAGCGGTTGGGCGCCGGAATCAGGCGGCCGTAACCGTCCATCGCCGGCTGTGGGTTGCTGTTATAGGTGTAGCTTACGGCTTCGGGCTCGTACCACTGGATATCGATGGTGAAGATGTCGTAGCCGGACGGCAAAAGCTTGTCCGCCATGATCTTCGCCGTTTCCAGCGACTGCGCTTCGGTAATGGTCGTAGCGAAGCTGTTCCAGCTGTTCCAGCCCATTGGGGGCGTCGGCGCCAGCAGCTTGGGTTTAGCTGCGGCTTTTTTCGTGGCGGCCGAGGCCGGCAGGGCGGCGGCAAGCCCCAGAAGGCCAGTCGCTGTGAGCGCGGCGCGGCGGTTTAAATCGGTCATAAGACGTTCCTAATTGCAGTGGGTCACAACAGGCGTTGAAAAACGCGCTGACTTTTCCTCGTCTTTTCTTATTGTCAGACTATTGCAGGTTTCTGCGGGAATGACAAACCTCTTGACCTATCTGCCCACATGAGGGAAGCGAAGCGCCCATGAACATCCTGCTGATCGGTTCGGGCGGCCGCGAACACGCCCTCGCTTGGAAAATCCGTCAATCGCCGTTGTGCGAACGCCTGGTGATCGCGCCGGGCAATCCCGGCATGGCGGCGCTGGGCGAATGTCATGCCGTCAAGGCGACCGATGTCGCGGACTTGACGGCCCTGGCGCAGGACATTCGCGCCGATCTGGTCGTTGTCGGTCCCGAAAGCGCGCTGGCCGAAGGCATAGCCGACGCCTGCAAGACGCTCGGCATTCCGTGTTTCGGCCCGATGCGGACGGCGGCGCAACTCGAATCGTCCAAGGCCTTCACCAAGGACTTCTGCAAGCGTCACAATATTCCGACGGCGGCGTCGGAGACCTTCACTACGGTCGCCGAGGCCCGGGAGTTTCTCAAGACTTACCAACCACCCTACGTCATCAAGGCTGATGGCCTGGCCGCCGGCAAGGG
>CAMLLA010000188.1 GCA_946480525.1 uncultured Asticcacaulis sp.
CCGTTAAGCCACTGGCACCTGAAGCCAGCGCGTCTACCAATTCCGCCACCTGGGCACACTATCTAGGTGGTAGGTCCGATCTTGCGACCGAAGGCGGCGACCTATAGGGGCAAACTTTCCGGCGGTCAACGGGCTTATGACGGTTTTTTAAGGCCTTAGCGCGATTTTCCACACCTTCGCCAACCCCTGCCCCATTGCCGGTTCTTTATTTCCTCACCCAGCCGCCGCATCTCAATATTACACGCCCCTCCCTATCTTCCCTCGCGCCGTCATAATGAGAGGGAATATCCATGTTTATGCGTAAAAGTCTTGCGTCCATTGTTGCCGCTGGCCTCCTGGCATTGGCCGCCTGTTCGGGCCCCGTCAAGGACGACAAGGCCGCTGATTTCGTCGCCAAGGCGTCCGTCGCCAACCTCTTCGAAATCCAGACCAGCGAGCTGGCCCTGCAGCGGTCGCAGAACCCCGAAGTGCGCGCCCTGGCCCAGGCCATGATCACCGACCACACCAAGGCCGGCGCCGATCTCCAGGCCGCATTGACCGCCGCCAAGAGCACGCTGATGCCCGCGACCACCCTCGATGAGGCCCACCAGAAAAAGTACGACGACCTGGCCAACGCCAAGCCCGAAGAATTCGACGACAAGTATGTCGATATCCAGACCGACGCGCATAACGAAGCCGTCGCCCTGTTCAAGGACTATTCCGACGGCGGCACGGCCGGGCCGGTCAAGGATTTCGCCGCGGCGACCCTGCCTGTGCTCGAAGGCCACAAGGCAAAAGTCGACACGATCGATGACGTGACCCATTCTGGCGCGACCAATTCCGCCAAGGCGTCGGAAGAGGCATCCGAGTCGGCTGCCGGTCATTAAAGCTACAGAGTAAAAAGGAGAAGGCGCCGTCAGCGATGATGGCGCCTTTTTTGTTCAGGCAAAGGCGGATTTCGGAACGTGTGTGATACGGCAGGCCAGGTCGGCTTCACCGGAGGCCACGACATAATGATCGCCGCCATCCGCGATCCCGGTCGTGAAGACGACGTCGCGGATATACATCTGGTGTTCCAGCGGCCGGGTCAGTTCCGGATTGGCTTCAATCAGCGGTGCGTGGCAGGTGCGCAAGATTCGGCTGGGTTCGTCCCTGTCCATGATCGACCAGTAGGTGCGGTAGATGCCGACGATTTCCTTGGGTTCGACCCCGTGCCACAGGCTGAGCCAGCCTTCATCGGTCAGGATGGGAGGCGTACCCCCGCCCATGCGCGCCGTCGCTACCGTCCCGGAGTGCGGCCGGATGCCAGGCTTGGCGTAGGGCTTCCAGAACAGGCCGTCGTTCGAATGGGCCAGGTTGATCGACGGGCCGGCGCGCCATTCGCTGCCCGGCGGATAGGCGAAATAGAGATCACCCAAAGGCCGGGTCTGGGCGAAATACTGACCATTGATATGGCCTTCGAAAATCAGCATGTCCTTGTTCTGGTGATCGAGCACGATGTCTTCGAACGTCCAGTCAAGCCCGTTGACTGAGCTGTAGAGCGTGGTCGAATGGCGCTCCGGGCTGACCGAACAGGTGGTCATCAGCCAGCGGTCTCCAACCCTGGAGATACGCGCGTCTTCGACGCCGTAGCATTGCAGGCTGTTTTGCGGCGCCACGGCCTTGTCGTAGTGGATGGTCACGACCTCAAGCCCGTCCGGCGTCAGCTCGACCGGCAAAAGCCACGACAGCGAGGTCAGGGCCATGATCTTCCAGCCGCCGCCATGCAGCAGGAATTTGCGCGGATCGGCGGTATTGGCCAGTTCGAGCGGCCAGGCGTCCAGCACATAACGACCTTCGTCCCAGCGGATGGCATGGACATGGTTGTCAAAGATCGGCGTGCGCAGGGCTTCGGCGACCCGCACCATGATCAGCAGATTGGCGTTGGGAAGCCGCGTCATGCCGGGATTAAAGGCGCCCAGTACGTAGGTTTCGACGTCGATATGCCCCCTGAGCGGCGAGCGCGACAGATCGATATCGTCAGGCACGAAAACCAGCTTGTCCACGGCATAGGGACTTTGTTTCGCCGGCCCAGGCTGCAAACCTGCCGGTCTTTGATCGTCGTGCATGATGCGCTTCCTTGAAATTCCTGAACGCCCTGGCCGCACTGGAAAATACCGGAGCGCGGCTAAGTTTTTAGTGGGCGAAGGCTGCGGAATTATAAGGAAACGGCAGGCGGCCCTAATGCAGCGGCAGGACGAATATCAAGGAAACGACCAGCATGAATCCGGCCACACCGCTTGCTACCAGCGGAATAAACAACGGCACACCGGCTTGCGAGTCCGGACGGGGATCGTATGTCATTCTAACCTCGATCATATGGGACAGTTATCTGTCTGCCGTGATTTAAGACTCGATTCTTGGAAAAGCGAATGCACGAATTCGTGTAACAGGGGTATTTAGCGCGCCTACTTGAAGTCCCGCGACCGGACGAGAATGACCGGCGGAGAGGCCGCGCGGTTGCCACCACGCTTGCGGGTACGCGGATCAGGACCGGGTTCGCCATGGCGAAAATCATCACCACGCGGCTTTGGAACAGGAAAGGCGTCATCGCGCTCGCTGACGCTATCAAGCTGGCCGGACAGGTCGATCAGCCGTTTGACTACCAGGTGAACGACCTCGCCCTCCTTCTGGATCTGGCCAACGATTGCCACCATGCGCGCCGTCAGGACCAGCCGGCGCTGTTCTTCATAGATGCGGCTCCAGATGACGGCATTGACGATGCCGGTCTCGTCCTCAATGGTCATGAAGGTGACGTTCTTGGCCGTGCCGGGCCGCTGCCGCACCAGCACCATGCCGGCCACGACCGCATCGGATTTGTCCTTCAGCGCGTTGGCGGCGGTGCAGGTCAGGATGCCTCGTGCGTTCAATTCGCCGCGCAGGAAGGCCAACGGATGCTTGCGCAGCGACAGGCCGACATGGCCATAGTCCTGCACGACCTCGTGACCGGCCGTCATCTGCCTGAGCGCAACGGCGGGCTCGTCAAGCTCGGGCGCCGCCATGGCGTCGAACAATGGCAGGGGCGTATCGCGCAGTCCCTTCAGCGTCCACAGGGCATCGCGCCGCGACTTGCCGAGCGAAGGGAGATAAGCATCGGCTTCGGCCAGCGGCAGAAGGCTCGATACCGGCAACCCGCTGCGCCGCCAGACATCGTCGATCGAGCGGAATGGCGTGTCCCGGGTGAGCAACAAGGTGGCGGCATCACTATTGGCAAGGCTCTTGACCATGCGCAGTCCCAGCCGCACGGCAAACTGCCCCGGTGTGCTCCCCTCTTCCAGCGTACAGTCCCAGCGCGAAGCATTGACACAGACCGGCCGCACCTCGACGCCGTGTTCACGCGCATCACGCACCAG
The DNA here is from genome assembly GCA_946480525.1 of uncultured Asticcacaulis sp. The sequence goes on from CAMLLA010000188.1 coordinate 3,372, forward strand.
CTGCGCCGGCGCGTAGAAGCCCATGGGCTGGGAGTTGAGCAGTGCGCACAGGAAGACATCCGGGTGGTGACACTTCATCCATGACGAGGCATAGGCGATCATGGCGAAGGAGATGGCGTGGCTTTCGGGGAAGCCGTAAGAGCCAAAGCCTTCCAACTGCTTGATCAGCCGTTCGGCGAATTGCGCCTCATAGCCGCGCTCCAGCATGCCCGCCATCATCTTGTCGCGGAAATTCTTGACCCCGCCGGTGTGTTTGAAGGTCGCCAGGCTGCGCCGGACATGATCGGCCTCATCGGCCGTAAAGCCGGCGCAGATCACCGCCACCTGCATGGCGTGTTCCTGAAACAAAGGCACACCGAAGGTGCGGCCCAATATCTCCTTCACCTGGTCATTAGGATAATCGATCTTTTCCAGTCCATGCTTGCGGCGCAGATAGGGATGAACCATGTCGCCCTGGATCGGTCCCGGCCGGACGATGGCGACCTCAATGGCCAGGTCGTAGAACACGCGTGGCCGCAGGCGCGGCAGCATCGACATCTGGGCGCGAGATTCGATCTGGAAAACGCCGACCGTATCGGCCTTGCAGATCATGTCGTAGGTCGGCGTGTCGTCAGCGGGAATGCCTGCCATGTCCAGCGCAATGCCCTTATGCGCCTCAAGCATTTCAAAGCTCTTCTTCATGCAGGTCAGCATGCCCAGCGCCAGGCAATCGACCTTCATGAATTTCAGCACGTCGATATCGTCCTTGTCCCACTCGATGACCTGGCGGTTTTCCATGGCGGCAGGCTCGATCACCGCCAGCTCGTCCAGACGGTCGCGCGTCAGCACGAAGCCGCCGGGATGCTGGGACAGGTGGCGGGGCGCATTGGCCAATTGACGGGCCAGGGCAATGGTCAGCCGTACCCGGCGATCGGCGATGTTGAGGTCAAGCCCCTCCAGGTGCTGTTCGTCGATGTCGGTCGCCCAGTGGCGATACTGCTGGGACAGGGTCTTGATGACGTCTTCCGGCAGCCCCATCGCCTTGCCGACATCCCGCAGCGCGCCGCGCGTGCGATAGCGGCTGACGACGGCGACCAGGGCCGCGTGATTGCGGCCATAGGTCTCGAACACCCACTGCATGACGGTCTCGCGCCGGGCGTGCTCGAAATCGACGTCGATATCCGGCGGCTCGTTGCGGTTCTTCGAAATGAAGCGCTCGAACAGCAGGTTGTATTTAGCGGGATCGAGCTCGGTGATGCCCAGCACATAGCAGACCGAGCTGTTGGCCGCCGAACCGCGCCCCTGGCACAGAATACCTTGTGAGCGGGCGAAATGGACGATGGCGTGGACCGTCAGGAAATAGTTGGCGTAGCCCATCTCTCCGATCAGATCGAGCTCCTTGCGAAGCTGGGCAACCACGCTCTCAGGCGTTCCGTCCGGATAACCCTTGTCGGCATTGTAACGCGCCCGCGCCCCCATCCAGACGAACTTTTCGAGCGTTTTCTGGGGGCTAAGAAGCGGCTCCGACTTTTCATCCGGGTACTGGTATTCCAGCTCTTTCATACTGAAATTACAGCGATCCATGATCTCACGCGTGCGGGCGACGGCGTCGGGATAGGGATCGAACAGGCGCTGCATTTCGCCGGGTGCTTTCAGATAGCGGTCAGCGTGGCGTTCGCGGCGAAACCCCAGTTCATCAATCGTGCAGGTGTGGCGTATGCAGGTCAGCACATCCTGCAACAGGCGCCGATACGGATGATGGAATAATACGTCATTGGTGGCAACGATCGGCACCTGCGCGTCCGCCGCCTGTTGCGCCAGTTCGTGCAGACGCAGCGCGTCGTTCGGCCGTCGCCGCAAAGTGAGAGCTAGATAGGCGCGGTCGCCGAACAGCGTCTTCAGACGGCGCAGATTGGCCGCGCACGTCTCATCCGCGACATCGGGGACAAGGACAGCCAGCAGCCCTTCGTGAAAACTTTCGACGTCGGCCCAGTCGAGATGACACTTGCCCTTGCCCGCCCGGCCCTTGCCCAGCGACAACAATCGGCACAGGCGGGAATAGGCGGCACGATCGGTCGGATAGACCAGAAGCGAGGTTCCGTCGCGCAGGTCCAGCCGGCAACCGACGATCAGGCGAACGCCATAGTCTTTGGCCGCCTTGTGCGCCTGAACGATGCCCGCCAGCGAATTGCGATCCACCACCCCCAGCGCTTCGATACCCAGCGCAGCGGCCGTCGCGAAAAGCTGGGCGCACGAACTGGCGCCACGCAGGAAGGAAAAATAGGTCGTAACCTGGAGCTCGACGTAGTTTTTCTTCTCATTGGCACTCACGCGAAGACTCCGTGCAGGAACCATTCGCGACTGCCGGTCTTGTCATCCTCGCCATCACCGCTGCGATAGATCCACAGCCGTTCGCCCGTATTCAGTTCGACGCGGAAATAGTCGCGCACGGCCAGCATCTCGGCGTCGCGGCGCCACCATTCACCGAAGATGCGCTCAGGGCCATCGGCGGCTATGACCAGGTGCCGTATTCCTCGCCAGGTAAAGGCCTTGGGCGGATAATCGGGCAGTTGCGCCAGGGCGGTAATCGGTTCCGGTTTCGGCAGCAGGCGCACAGGACGCGGCCAATGCGGTGACCACGTCCCCTCAAAGGTCTCACCCGCAACCGGAACCTTGCGGAGGCTGCGTTCAGGCACATCGCTTTCGACGGGCGCCAGGCAATAGATATGCTCCGCGCCGATGCGGTTGCTTAAGATATCCAGCAGACCGGCAATGTCCGGAGTCGGATCGTCCGTGGTGCTGGTCTGTTTGTACAGCAAGGGTTCGGCAGCCGTGGCGACCAGGCGCATGTGCTCGATGCCGAAACCCGGATCGACAGTCTCGATCTTGTCGCACAGCAGGCGCGTCAGCCGTTTGATGTCGCGCATGGGCTGGGCCAGGCCTACGCGAATGGCTTCGATGCGGTTATCCGTCCGCGTGAACAAAAGGTCCGCCTGTTTGACGCCCATCCCCTTGTCTTCCAGTGCGTCGCACAGTTGCCTGGCCAGCTTGGCGGTGTAACGGGCTATTGTCTCGGGCGCGCCGATCGGCTCGGCAAAGCGCCGCCGCACCGAGATCACATCGGGCAGTTCGACCGGATCGATAGGCTCATCCAGCCGCCCGAACATCTGATCGAGCCGCCGCCCCAGCAAGGGGCCGAAGCGGTGCACCAGCGGCGCGCGTGGCTGAGCCAGCAAATCCGCCACGGTTTCAAAGCCCAGCACATACAGGCTTTCTGCCATGCCGGACGGCAGGCGCAGGGCGGCGATCGGCAGGGACGGCAAGGCGCGGCCGCCCATGTCTTTCGGCAGGACAAAAACGGACTTCGGGATGAACCGCGCCAAGGCGTGTGCGGCACCCCAGCTGTCGGCAACAGCGGCGCGCGCCTCGATGCCTTTGTCGGCCAGGGCTCGGATCAACCCTTCCAGCAGAGCCGCTTCGCCACCGTGCAGGTGCGCAGCACCGCTGATCTCCATGACGACACCGTCCGGCGGATCGGCCGCCACCAGCGGCGAATAGGTGCGCAAGGCCCAGCGCGCCAGCGTCTCCAGATCGGCCGTGTCGGCTTGGGGGTCGGCATCGTGGATGACGAGGCTGGCGACCAGAACCTGCGCCTTGGCGACCGGCATACCCACCCGAACGCCAGCCGCCTCGGCCGCACGATTAGCCGCCAGCACCACGCGCCGCCGGCCGTCCGAACCTTTCAGGATCAGCGGGACCTCAGGAGGCGGCGCGTCGCTTGTTTGCTCTTTGGCCATCCGCCGCCGCAACCGGTCGGTGGACCAGCGGGGCTGATAGAGCGAGATGACCCTGGCCATCGCACGCCTCCACATCGAATTCAGCGGTTTCTCCGCCCTTGCAACGCAACAGTTCCAGCCGCCAGCGCGCTCGCCCGACGCCAGAAACAGGCAGTGCGGCCGAAGGGATGGACGTCACTCGCCAGCGTGTCATGGCCGCGGTCGGCTGTCCGAACTGCGCGGCGGCCTTTTCCGTGTCCCAGCGCCGCACCATCAGGGCCAGGGCGCGCCCCCCTTCGGCAGCCAGTTGCAACCGGCGCGACGCGATCATCGACAGGCGCGCCACTTCGCCAACCACGGCACCCAGCCCGCCATGACGCAGGGCTTCTTCACAGACGGCCAGTACCTCTGTGTCGTTATCGGCTTCGACATGGACCACGCGTCCCGGTGCAAGGCCGGCCTGCGCCAGGCCCGGCGCGAACAGGTCGCTCTCCACCGCGCACCACAGCACCAGGCCATCGCTGCGCGCGGCAATACCGGCGGCAAACAGCCCGGCGGCCGCACCATCGATAACGCCACGGCCGGAACCGGCAATCTCATGCAGGGCGCCAAGCGCCAGCCCGCCCTTCGGCAGGCGGCTGTCAATCATGTCCAGCCCGAACGGCAGTACGCCCGCGACACGGCGGCTGCCTTCCAGCTTCGAGATATGCTGGCGTAGCTGGGTAATGTCCGCAGGCACTATCCTGGGCATGGCTCTCATCCTTATACCGACTTCTTCGGCATTTTGTTCACTTTTTGTTCCAATTGGA
>CAMLLA010000189.1 GCA_946480525.1 uncultured Asticcacaulis sp.
TCATCCAGAGCTTCATCGACGATCACCTGACCTTCCACGCCGAGCGGCTGAAGGCGGTGGTGGCGGAGGAAGCCATCGCATGACGCGGTTGTTGGCTATCCTTCTGCTGGCTCTGATGCCGGCCGCGGCCCTGGCGGAAGAGGCTGCAAAGCCTGTCTGTTCAACAGCTCTTAACGCGACCCTGCCGGACACGTGGCGCGACTGGACCTCGCCGGAGACACTGCTGGCGGCGGCCACACCGGCGACCCAACCGGAAATCCTTCTCGGCCGCGCCTATACGGCGCCGCTTAAAGCCACGGCCTCGGTGGACTTCGCCGCGCCGGTAAAGAAAGCCCGGGAAGGCACATTCGGCGGACTGTTCATGCTGACCATTGAAAAGGCCGGCTATTATACCGTCGCACTCGACCAGGCCGCCTGGATCGATGTCGTGCGCGACGGCAAGATAATAAAGTCATCCGGCCATGGTCATGGTCCGGACTGCACCACTATCCGCAAGGTGGTCGATTTCAAACTCGATCCCGGCCATTACACCGTGCAGATATCCAATGCGCCGAAGGGTACGGTACTGGTCGAAGTGATCTCCAAACCTTGAAGAACGCTTGACTCGTGCGCGGAAAGGCTTTAATCGCGCGCACTCTTCATTACGGGTCGTTCCTGGCTGCCGTTGCAATCGCAATCCGCACTGACGCGGGTTGCCAGCCGGAATAAGATTATAGGTCACGTATGTCCAAGCGCCACAGCGCCAAGTACAAGCTCGACCGCGCCATGGGTGAAAACCTGTGGGGCCGTCCCAAGTCCCCCGTCAACAAGCGCTCCTACGGCCCCGGCCAGCACGGCCAGCGCCGCAAGTCCAAGGTTTCGGACTTCGGTCTGCAGCTGAAGGCCAAGCAGAAGCTGAAGGGCTATTACGGCAACATCACCGAAAAGCAGTTCCTGCGTACCTACGAAGAGGCCGATCGCCGCAAGGGCAACACCTCGGAGAACCTGGTGGCCCTGCTCGAGTCGCGCCTGGACGCCGTTGTCTATCGCTGCAAGTTCGTGCCGACCGTCTGGGCTGCCCGTCAGTTCGTCAACCACGGCCACGTCCTGGTGAACGGCAAGCGCGTCAACATCCCTTCGTACCGCGTCAAGGCTGACGACGTCATCGAAGTCCGTGAGCGTTCGCGCAACATGGCCCTGGTCCTCGAAGCCCTGCAATCGCCGGAACGCGACGTGCCGGACTACATCGAACTGGACGCCAAGGGCATGAAGGCTCGCTTCGTCCGCGCGCCGGAACTGGCCGAAGTGCCATATCCGGTGAAGATGGAACCGAACCTGATCGTCGAATACTACTCGTCGTGATGCTCTGACGGGCTGCAAATGCCCGTCTTTCTGCGATCCGATGCTCATGTACTCAAGTACATTCCGCTTCGGGTCTCGAAAGCCAGACATTTTCGCCGCGTCATATCAACACGAGCTTTAGTAAATAACGAAACCCCGGAAGCCTGGCTTCCGGGGTTTTTTGTTATTCAAGGTTTCGCATGACTTCGTGGGTCGGCCTGCCGGCCTTGATGGCATCTATGGCTTTCTGGAACCGCTCCGCCTGCGCCCGGTCATGAGGGTTGCTTACGAACGGAGTCAGGAGCGCTATGGCCTCGTCGCGCTTGCCGTTGCTGAGGTTGGCGAAGGCGGCAAAGACCGCATAATCGGGGACGCCCGGCGCCAGGACATGAGCACCCTTGGCGGCGTTCAGGGCGTTCTGATCCGGGAAACCAGGCTTGTTCTCGAAGCTGCGGGCAAGATAATAGAGGTTGGGGGGTTCAACTTGTTGATGTCGTAGGCTGCCAGGAAAAAGCCGCGCGCCGCGTCGATCAGGTCGTTGCGGTCCTGTCCCTTTGCGGTCTGGGCCATGCGGTAATAGGTTCGTCCCATCAGATAGTTGACCTCGGGATTTTCCGGGTGAGCGTCGATCAGTGGAACGATTTCCGCCTCGGCGTCTTCGGCGGCGCCATAGAGCAGGTGGGCGCGGACCAGTGCCAGGCGATAGTCGAGATTGGCGCCCAACTGGGTCTTCCTTGCGCTGAGCTGGCCCAATACGGCCTTGCCCTGGTCGGCTGTCATACAGGTCGTCAGAAGCGAACGCTGAAGGATGAAGCTGTCTGTTTCGGCCGGAAGCGTTGTCGTCTGGATCTTCGCGTCGGCATAGTCCGGCATTGGCAGGGACAGGTAATACATCTTGTCGCGATAACGTTTCAGTGTCGTGGCCAGTTCCTTGACCTTCAACCCTGTGTGCGTCTCAAAACTCGTTACCGGATCAGCGCCTTTGCCGACATCGGCGAAATAGGCGTTCAGTGCCTTGGCGCGCGTGGAGTCGCTCAGCATGTAATGGGTCAGAAGCCAGGACTGGGCATAAAAACTGGAGATTTCCCATTCGTTATTGTTGCGGTCGCCGGCAAACCCGAAGGTCGGCTTGAGGACCTTTTCGAAGCTGATCCAGCGATCCTCGCTCAAGGTCCAGGTCCGCATTTTTGACAGTTCGCCAACCGAAATCTTGCCCTTGTCCGGATCGGCGGTAGCCAGGAAGTCGGCGAACCCTTCGACGTACCATGCCGGATAGTATGATCTGGCGTGCTGGAACATGACGTAATGGCTGTATTCGTGAAACAGTGTCACCAGGCTCGGATCCTGATCCAGCACGTCGGCGCCGTCCTGCAGGGAACTGAAGGCGCTGACCCCTTCGCCACAGGAGAAATATACGCCGGCGACGTTTTTGGAGAAGTTCGGGCGAACCTGCAGCATCCGGTCGTCATTGTTCAAAAGAACGATGTCGAACTTGACCTTGGCGGCATTATCAGCCGAGCCCAGCAGGAGGTTGGTCAGTCCGCGGAAGGCTTCCAGCTTCTTGACATAGGTCCGGGTCTTTTTTTCAGGCGCGTTGCTGTAGATGACGAAATTGTCGGATTCCGCCTTCAGCCAGTTGCGGGCCGCGCTTGCGGGCGCCGCAGCAGCAGACAGGCAAACGGCCAGCGCACACGCGCCGGCCGCAATATTCAATCGCAGTTTGGACATGATCCCACTCCCCCATTATGGCGCCAGCATATGACAACTCGCGCCATGAGGGAAGGCCAGGGATCAGGCTGCCGGAAGTACGCCCTTTTCGTTGAGCGCGGTTTTCAGTTCGCCCGACTGAAACATCTCGCGCACGATGTCGCAGCCGCCGATGAATTCACTCTTGAGGTAGAGCTGCGGAATGGTCGGCCAGTCGCTGTAGGTCTTGATGCCTTCACGCAGGCCTTCGTCCTGAAGGACGTCGACGCCGACATATTCGACGCCCAGATGATCCAGAATCTGGACGACCGTGCTGGAGAAGCCGCAGCGCGGCTGCTCGGGCGTGCCCTTCATGAACAGGACCACGTCGTGGTCCTTGATCGTCTTGTCGATAAAATCGGTAACCTCGGTGCTCATCGCCGTACTCCTGTAGAATATCGAAGCATATAGGGCAGGAGGTCGGGGAAATCTACCCTTTGGCGCCCGAAGACAGGCGCTTAGTTCCGCGCGCCTTTAGGGATATGCGCCGTAAAGCGCGCCATCTCGATCTGGGCGGGGACGGACGAGGGCAGGTGGCGCTCCGGCACCGCGGCCAGGGTCTCCAGCTTTTCCTGGGACTCGGGCTCGATCAGTATGCATGACAGCGAGGGCAGGGACAGGGCGTAGCCCAGGCACAGCTCTTCGGGCGTCCAGTCGGGCGTCTGGTGCAGGAAGGCATGGGTGCCGGCGCCGGCAAGCGGATTGGCGGGTTTGCCGCCGAAAAAGCCACGCCGTGCCGGCTTCGGGACGACGTCGGACTCTTTGCGATAGATTTCGGGGAAAAAGTCCGAACCGATAATGCACAGGTCGTGGCGAACGGCGAAATCGATCTCATGGCGCTTTTCCCACGTCGAATCGATATCGAAGCCGGTTTGTATGACATTGAAAACCCCGGTTTCGACGAGCGGGCGGATCTCTCCGAGTTCGGCCGTCGCACCAAGATGTCGGACCATGCGCGCGCGTTTGAGATCCTTGAGGAACCTCAGGCTGTCGGCGGGCATGTAGGCCACTCCGGGCTGGCCGAATGTCAGCAGGTCGAGCCACTGAAAGCCTGAGTCCTTGATCGCGCCGCGTAACGATTCCTTCAGGCCCGGCATGGTGTAGCCGGCGATATCGCCCGGCGCGCCAGGCGCATCCGGAGCCAGGCTGATAAACAACAGGCGACGTTCGACGAGCGAAAAGATCGCCGCCATCCGTCGCAGGAATTCCAGGTCCAGCCCGTCGAAGTGGTAGATATTGATGCCGCTTTCCAGCCCGCCCATGATCAGCTTTTCGGCCAGCGGGAGGTTCCGTGCGAGCTTCGTGGCCGACAGGCGCAGTCCCACGGCCGACAAGGCAATTCCGGAGTGTCCAAACGGGCGATAACGCATCCCCCCAGATGGCCCGACTTGCGTTAAAAGCGCATTAAGAACGATGCGACGGTCATGGAATTTTAACGCTGAACGCAGACTCTGTCCGCGCTTTCCGGAGTTTTTTAATGCCCTGCGACCCGCGTTCAGCGAACGACTACGCATTGCTCAACACGGTCTATGACCGCCTGTTTCCGCTGATGCGTTCGATCACCGGGGAGGGCATCGAACGTTCCCTGGCGATCATGGCTGAAGCCATGCCGCTCGATATATTCGGCGTCGCCTCGGGGACTCAGGTCTTCGACTGGGAAACGCCTCCGCAGTGGAACTGCCGCTCGGCCTGCCTGACCGGACCGGATGGCGCGGTGGTCTGCGACATCGGCCAATCCAACCTGCACGTCGTCAACTATTCCGAAGGCGTCGATCGCGAACTGACGCTGGATGAGCTTCAGCCGCACCTGCATTCCTTGCCGCACCTGCCGGATGCAGTGCCCTATGTCACCAGCTACTACAACCGGACCTGGGGTTTCTGCCTCAGTCACACGCAGCGGCTGGCGCTGAAGCCCGGAGCCTATCGCGTTCGCATCGATGCTGACTTCAGCCAGGGCCGCGTGCCATTGGCCCACACCTTCCTCGATGGCGACAGCGATCGCGAAATCCTGATCTCCAGCTATCTGTGCCACCCGTCACTGGCCAATAACGAGCTGAGTGGGCCGCTGGTGCTGCTGGGGCTCTATCGTCGCCTGAAGGCGTGGCCACGCCGCCGCCATCGCTTCCGCTTCGTGCTCAACCCGGAAACCATCGGCAGCCTGTGTTACCTGCATCTGCACGGCGAGGACCTGATGGCGAAGATGGATGCGGGTCTGGTCCTGACCTGCCTGGGCGGTCCTGGCAGCCTGACCTACAAGTCGAGCCGGCAGGAAACGGCGGTCGTCGACCGCCTGGCGCAGCACTGGCACGACCGGGGTGAGGCGCTGCGCCTGCGCGCCTTTACGCCGACTGGCGGGTCGGATGAGCGCCAGTATTGCTCGCCCGGCTTTAATCTTCCCGTCGGCCAGTTCGCGCGCTGCGCCTATGGCGACTACGACGGCTATCACAATTCGCTCGACACCAAGGACTTCATGACCATCGAAGCGCTGGTGCAAAGCGTCGATGAAATCGAGGCCTTCCTGAAAGAGCTGGATATGGCCGGGCCGTGGACCAACCTGTCCCCCTATGGCGAGCCGCAACTGGGGCGGCGCGGGCTTTATCCGAACATCAATTCCGCGGCCACCTGGGGCGCCAGCAGCGACGAGGTCTTCGACGGGCGAAAGGTTCTGGAGCGTATCCTCAATGTCCTGAACTACAGCGACGGCGCGCACGACCTGATCCGGATCGCGGAAAAGACGGGATGTTCGGTCCGCGACCTGCTGCCTGTCGCCGCTCGGCTTGAGGACGGCGGGCTGCTCAAGTCCATATTGGAAACTTAGCCCCGTGTCCGTTCAATCACGCTGGGAAACATCATTTTGAATCCGCCAATGAAAGTCGTCTTTTTAACCGGCTCGCATCCGCGCCACGCCTTCATGGCGCGCAGCCTCCAGGCCGCCGGCGTCCTGACGGGCGTCGTCATCGAGCAGCGCGAAAGCTTCATTCCGGAACCGCCGCTCGACATTCCGCCCGAGACGCGCAGCCTCTTCCGCAAGCACTTCGCCGCGCGTGATGATGCCGAGCGGCGCTTTTTCGATGGCACGGCCCTGCCCAGGACCGCACAGCACGACGTCGCGATCGATACGCTCAATTCCCCTGAGACGGTTGCCTTCATAAATGCCCTGAAGCCCGACCTCGTCCTGTCCTACGGCGTGCATAAGCTGACGCCCGAGACGCTGACCGGCATCACATGTCCGCGCAAGTGGAACATCCACGGCGGTCTGTCGCCGTGGTATCGCGGCGTAACAACGCACTTCTGGCCAAGCTACTTCCTTGAGCCCCAGATGACAGGCATGACGGTGCACGAAACGACCGAAGCCATAGATGGTGGCGCCATCATCCATCAGAGCGTCGCCGAACTGGTGCGCGGCGATGGCCTGCACGACCTGGCGTGCCGGGCGGTAAGCGCCCTGGGCCAGGAGATGCCGCAGCTGATGCGCGCGGTTTCTCAGGGTACGGGCAAGGCGCCGCTGAGGCAGGGCACGACAGGGCGCATCTGGCGCTCGGCTGATTGGCGCCCTGAGCATCTGCATCTGATCTACGATGTCCATGGTGACCGGATCGTAGATCACTATCTCGACGGCCGCTTCGCCCATACCGAACCCAAATTGATGCGCCAGTTCTAATCCCGTTGTTCATCGCGGGTTCAAGCGCGCTGCCGTATGTTTTGACGGCGGCCGAAGCTGCGCTATAGTTAACCGACGAAACAGGGGCGACGAGATGGACAGCAAGCTGAAAACAGGAGTGGCCATGGGTATCGGGATTGTTCTGGCCATGTCGCTGATCACGCATGCCAACGGCGCGACCTGCGACCGTAATTACGATGCATCTCTGAAACGAACGGTGGCTTCGGCTTTGTCGGCAGTGTCCGGAAACAATCCGTCCGGCCTGTTGAGCCTTATCAGTCCCGAAGGTGTGACCATGGGGGCTGAAGGCGCCTTTGTATCGCACGCCGCGCTGTCCAGCCAGTTCGCCTCAAAGACCGGTTACTACTGCGATCTGTTTGCCTGCGGCGGCAAGGCCGGCCAGATGCGCCGCTTTTTCCGCTCCGGTCCGACCGACGCGCAACTGGACGAACGCAACCTGCGCGCCACGGTCTTCGTCAACGCCAATACCAATGACGAACTGCAACTGAGCTTCAGCTACTCGACCCGATGCAAATGGGAAATCACTGGCATCGGGACGCTATAAAAGCTTTTACGCCTTGCCCGCCATATAGGCCGGAAGCCAGCGCTCATTGGTTTCGCGCAGTTTTTCAAGGCTGAGCGACAGGCCGGCATAGGTCAGGTCCGAACCCGTCGCGACGCCGATCACGGCGGCCTTGACGTCGGCTTCGGCAGCTTGCGCCGTCACCAGATGGGCGGCGGCTTCATCGACTGCGATCAGATAACGTGCCTGATCTTCGGCGAAGCCAAAGACGTGGTCGGCAAGGTCGGTCGGGTTCTTAAGTTCGAGACCGACCTTGGATGCCAGCGCCATGTCAACTGCGGCCGACAGCAGGCCGCCGTCCGAGAGGTCGTGAACGCCCTTGGCGACGCCCGACTTGATCAGGCGACGCACCAGGGTGCCATTGGCCTTTTCGCATTCCAGGTCGACCTTGGGCGGCGCGCCGTCTTCGCGTCCCAGAACTTCACGCAGGTAGAGCGACGAGCCCATCTCGCCCCGGGTTTCGCCGATCAGGATCAGCACCTGGCCCTGACGAACGGCGTTGAAGCCGACGCGCTGGTCGTAGTCCTTGAGCAGGCCGACGGCGCCGACCGTCGGCGTCGGCGGGATCGCCTGGCCGTTGGTTTCGTTGTAGAGCGAGACATTG
>CAMLLA010000190.1 GCA_946480525.1 uncultured Asticcacaulis sp.
AGCAATGCGCCCTTCATCTACAAGATCGTCAACTTCCAGTCCTTGCTGGGCTTGCCGGATGCCGCCGTTGTCTTTCAGGCCGAGTTCGATGCGACGGAACGGTCCGGCCTGGCGCGCTCGTTCAACTGGGTGACCGCGTTCGGTTACTACTACCAGGACTGGGGTCAGTGGGCTTACCTGTTCATGGCCATTCTGGGCGCATTCACCTGCATCTTCTGGAAAAAGGCGATCAAGGGCGAGACGATGGGCCTGGTCCTGTATCCGTTCGCGGCCGGATCGATATTGCTCTGGTTCGCGTTTCCGGTGTTTACGCGTCCGCAGCTTACGACCTACCTGCTGGCGATTGTCGGCCTCAGCCTCTATGATCTGGTTTTTTCCCAACGCAGGCGCGATCACCTAAAGGAACGCATGTTCGCGCGTGGTGCACCTCAGCGGAATCAGGCGCCAAATCGCGAGCAGGTCCCGCTGCATCCCCGCCCCCAGATGACCTTGAGACCCCGCCGGAATTTCCGCACGGACAAATAACGCGCCGTCTGCCGAGGCGGCAAAGCCGGTATGGTTATGCCGGCGCCTGGCGCTTGTCTATGCGCGTGAGTCCCGGGTTGGGGTGAAATAGAGGTCGGAATAACGCGCGACGATTTCGGATTCGGAAAAGGAAGAGAAGAAATCCGGATCCGGTGCGTGCGCTGCTTTCCAGCGTCCTGCGTCGCGCACGGCCGCGTCCATGAGACGGGCCAGGGCAGCTGTGTCGAATGCGTCGTATTCCGCCACGCACTTGCCCTGGGCGGCGATTTCCGGGATGCCGCCTGAGCGGGCGCAGATGGCGCTGCGGCCATAGGCAAAGCTTTCGATCAGGGTCCGGGGCAGGGGCTCGGGCCAGATCGAAGCAATCAGTGATGTGTCTATACTGGAGTAGAAGGTATCCGGCGAAGCAAATCCCAGCCACTCAATGCGTGGGTCATCGTATTTCGCCTTCAGTCCTTCGACATATTCGGGAATGCCGCGGCCGGCGACGGCCAGGCGCCAGTTCGACGTTTCCATCGCCCGCGTGGCCTCGAGTACGACCTCGATGCCTTTTTCTTCCTCGACGCGGCCGATGAAGCCGAAGACCAGCGTGTCCTCCGGCGTATTGGCGCGAACGGGCTTCGCGGTCAGGTCGGCGATGTTGTAGATGACGGCGGAAGGCTTGTTCTTGAAGAAGCCGTGGCGGTCGTGCTGGGCGATGACATAGGCGCTGTTCGACGCCACCTTGTCGACCTCCGCCGATTTCCATTTGCGGATTGTCGTCAGGGCCTTGCAATCCAGGCAGCGGGTTTCGCACAGGCGGTTGTCACGGAAGAGGGCCGAGCGGCCGCAGGCCAGCGAATAGTCGCGCAAGGTGTGGACGATCGGAATGCCGCGTTTGCGGACCTCATGCCACACGGAAACCGAAAAACCGGTGAGGTTGTTGGTGTGCACCACGTCCGGCCGGAACTCATCGAGCAGGGGGGCGAAACGCCGCGCCGCCTTGACGTTCCACATATCGATCAGATGCCAGAGGATACGCCTCGCCCCCGATGGCTTGGCGCCTCCCTCATAGGGCCAGTAGATATTGTCGAGCGGCAGCCGTACGACGGTTACGCCGTTACGGTCTTCATCGATGCGGGTGGGAGAATCGGTCAGGCAGACGCAGATCACCCTGTTGCCGGCGCGCACCAACGCTTCGGCGAGAAGCGATACGGACTTCTCGGCGCCGCCCACCTGTGACGGCGGATAAAGCGTATTCACGATCAGAATGGTGCGCTGTGTAGTCACTGTGCGTTTATACCGCCAAGGTCTCCGGTGTCCGCCACTCAAATCCCGAATTGAATCCATGCGCGATACGCGGCTATGCGTATCGTTCGGTGCACGGAAACAGCCTCGATAATGCGGCCAGATAAGCGGTGACGCAAAATATGTCGAGCGGGGAGCCTGGAAGCCCCCCGTTGCAGGGGTCGAGTGTCGCTACTGAAAGTCAGCCGTTTATAAACGAAAAAGGGGGACTGTTTGCAATCCCTATTTTGCAAAGCCGTGAGCCAAGATGGTGGATCAGGAGGACTTGCCCAGGTGACTGTCGTCCGGGAGGTAGGTCGGGTCAGGGCGGTAATCGCTCGGCTGAATGGCGTCGTCGCCGGCATCGGCCTGCTGGGGCGTCTCGCCGGGTGCGGCGGCTGGATTGGCCTGATCCGGGGCCGCAGCCTGGGGAAGGGGCGCTGACGGCGCCGAAGTCCCGGCGGGTGTGGCGGATGAGCCGGCTGAGTCCCCGCCGCAAGCGGACAGCATGAGCGCCGCCGGCAGGGCGATGAGAGACAGGCTGAAGATACGGGGGAGGTTACGCATGATACTCACTCAACACATTTGGGACTTAAAAAGACCTAAGCCACAGAGGTAAACGCCCGTGTAACCAGCACGGTTAAGGCCGTATGAAGATAGGTGGCAGACCCCGCATATGCCGGAAAATTAAATCAAATATGTGGCGGGCTCTTTCGCCCGAGGGGCTCGACCACATGCCATCTCCGGTATAGTGTGGCAGATATTTCGAGCGATATGTCGAAACGCAGTTCGGGGCGGCCAAAAGTGTGCAGCGGTTTTGGCTAAGTATCGCGACCCATCAATAAGGCCGGGGAGACGGGCATGCGTATTCTTTTCATTCATCAGAACATGCCGGGGCAATTCAAATACCTGGCGCCGACCCTGGCCAATATGGGCCACGAGGTCGTCTTCATCACCAAGCAGAAGACGATCGAGCTGAAGGGCGTGCGCAAGCTGGTCTATCAGCCGCACCGTGTCGCCCATGCGTCGACCCACCATTATCTGCGCCTGTTCGAAAACTCGATCCTGCATGGCCAGCAGGTCGCGCGTCTGGGTCAGCAGTTGCGTCAGGAAGGCTTTATCCCCGATATCATCGTTGCCCATCCGGGCTGGGGCGAGACCCTGTTCATCAAGGAAATCTTTCCGCGCTCGCCGGTCTTGAGCTATTGCGAGTTCTATTATACCGCCCACGGCGCCGATGTCGGTTTCGACAAGGACAAGGAGGTCATGCTCGACGACCTGTGCCGGGTCCGGGCGCGCAATTCGCATCTGCTCATGTCACTGGAACTGGCCGACCGCGGCTGGAGCCCGACCCAGTGGCAAAAATCACGTCATCCGGCGATCTTCCAGCCCAAGATCGCGACCATCTTCGACGGCATCGACGTGCAGAAGGTCCAGCCCAGGGCCGACGCCGTGTTCACCCTGCCGGACGGCACCGAAATCCGCAAGGGCGAGGAAGTCATCACCTACGTCGCGCGCAACCTGGAGCCCTATCGCGGCTTCCACATCTTCATGCGCGCCCTGCCGGAGCTTCTCAAGCTGCGGCCCAACGCCAAGGTCATCATCGTCGGCGGCGACAATGTCTCCTACGGCTCGGCGCCCAAGGAAGGCGGCAACTGGCGCGAGGTCATGATCGCCGAGACGGGCCTCAACAGCGACCGCGTCCACTTCCTGGGCCAGCTTCCCTACGACAAATATGTCAGCCTGCTGCAGGTGTCTTCGGTCCATATCTACCTGACCTACCCGTTCGTGCTGTCGTGGTCCTTCATGGAGGCCATGTCCGCCGGGTGCCTGATGGTGGCGTCCGATACGGCCCCGGTGCGCGAAGTGCTGAAAGACGGCGAGAACGGCTATTTCACCGACTTCTTCGACACGGCGCAGCTGAACAGGACCATCGTCAGGGCGCTGAACGACAAGGACTCCGCCCGCCTGCGCGAAAATGCCCGCAAGACCATTCTTGAGCGTTACTCTTTGCAGGTCTGCCTGCCGCAGCAGTTGCAGTTGATCGAGCAGGTCAGCGGCAAGCCGGTGGTCCAGCGCCAGATGGCCGGCTGATGCAGAATGCGAAAAAGACCCGCACGATCCGTACGGGCCCTCCTTCTGCGCTTTACAGCGCCGTTCAGTGCTCGGTAAATGTGTGCGAAAAGGTCTCGTTCAACGGTTCGAGCAGATAGGTCAGCACGGTGCGCTTGCGCGTCGGGATGTTGACATCGACCGGGATGCCCGGCTTCACGGCGTTTTCCCACCCCTTGGCCTTCCGGAGCAGGGCCATGCTTTCGGGCGCGACCTGGATCTTGGCCTTAAAGAAGGCCTGTCCGGTCTTCGGATCGGTGAAGCTGTCGCCGGAAACGTCGATCACCTTGCCCTTCATGTCCGGAAGGTCGTGCCGGTAGAGGCCTGAAAAGCGGATGCGCGTTTCCTGGCCGATGCGGATATCGTCGCCGTCCTGGGGCAGGATATAGGCGTCGATGACCAGCGGCGCCTTGTCCGGCACGACGCTCAGGATCTTGTCGCCCGGCGCGATGACGCCGCCGACCGTGTGTGCGGTCAGGCCCAGGACCTTGCCCGTCACGGGCGCGCGGACCTGGACGCGGTCGAACTCTGTATTGGCCGCGGTCATCTGCGGGACGATATTGGACAGCTTCAGCTGCGTGTCGCGCAGGTCGGTCACCAGGTCCTGGAAATATTGCTGGCGCAGGGTCAGCATGCGCATCCGGCTTTCGCCGATCGCGGCATTGGCCTGGGCCACCGAGGCATTGAGCGCACCGTTTTCGCCTTCCAGCCCGGCGACACGGCTTTCCAGTTCGCGGACGCGAGTCTTAGGGGCGAAACCGCGCTTCTCCAGCGAGTCGACGCCTGCCAGCTCCTGACGGGTCAGGTCCTGCTGACGGAGATTGGCGGCGATGCGTTGTTTCGCGCCGGCGATCTGCTCGGCGGTCTGGCCCTGCTGCTGGCCCAATACCGAAATCTGGCTGCCGAGCGCGTTCTGGGCGGCGCGCAATGCCTGGAGCTGGAGGCGCATGGCCTCGTCGACCATCTCCTTTTCGACGCCGGTATAGTCGCGCAGTTCCAGGGGCACTTCGAAGCTCGACGCCCCGCCCTGCGCGGCCATCAGGCGCGCTTCCTGAACCTTGAGCGTGATATACTGCGCCGTCAGCGAGGTGGCGGCGGCTTCGGACTGATCGCCGGCCAGCTCTAACAGGACCTGGCCTTTCTGGACGTGCGCGCCTTCGCGGACCAGAAGCTTGCTGACGACGCCGCCCGTCTTGTGCTGCACCTCCTGCAGGCTGCCGGACACGACGATGGTGCCGCGCGCCATGACCGCGGCATCGACCCGCGCCAGCGCCGCCCAGCCCAGGAACACGCCGAAAAAGCCGAACAAAAGCCACCAGCCCAGACGGATTTCGCGCGACGCGTCGGCGGTGGCGACCCCATCGGCAGGCGTTGGCGCGACGTAGCGGCGGACCATGTCCGCGACCTTGTTCTTGAAGACGACGATTTCGCCGGCCATGACCAGAACCCCCGGGAAATGGCTGGCCATATTCCATGAGCCAGCTTGCTATTTATGATGAGGACTAATAAGGAAAAGCAATAATTTGAACAGTGATGCTTTTGCCGGAAACGGCACGATATTTCAACACATCAGATTAGGGGGCGTTATGGTCCTGTTGGGCAAAAAGATCAATGGTGTCCTGGCCAATGCGCTGGAGACCTGCAAGCCGCATTTCGTCAACGTCATGATCTTCAGCCTGTTCCTGAACGTGCTGTACCTGACCCCGACCCTCTATATGCTGCAGGTTTATAACCGCGTCATGCCGACGGGCGGCCTGTCCACCCTGTTGTTCCTGAGCCTGATCACCATTGTCGCTTTCGGCGTCCTGGCCATGCTCGACAATCTGCGCACGCGCCTGCTGGTCCGGTCGGGGCTGAAGCTCGACATGGAACTGTCCGGGCCGATCCTGACCCAGATCCTGTCGCTGCAGGTCCGATCGACCGAGGTCAGGCCCACCAACAATGTCATGCGCAGTTTCGACAGCTTCAAGCAGGCGATAAGCGGCCAGGGCTTCCTGGCGCTGTGCGATGCGCCGTGGATCATCATCTACATCATGCTGTGCTTCCTGCTCCACCCCTACCTGGCCCTGGTCTGTTTGGCCGGCGCGATCATCCTGACCATCCTGGCCGTCATGAACGAGCGTGCGACCTACAAGCAGCTGACCCTGGCGACGCAGGGGATGACGCGCGCCTATGCCGCCCAGGACGTTCTGACCCAAAGGGCGGACATCATTTCGGCACTGGGCATGCGCGAAGCCATGGTCATGTCGCAGATGCGCAGCCGCCACGAAGCAATGGAAAGCAATGTCCATGCAGGCATGTCCGGCAACCGCTATCGCGCCGCGGCCAAGTTTTTCCGCCTGTTGCTGCAATCCGTGGGCCTTGGGGTCGGCGCGCTTCTGGCCGTCGAAAACAAGATTTCACCGGGCGCGGTGTTCGCCGCATCGTTGCTGATTTCGCGCGCCACCGCCCCGATCGACCAGACGATTTCGTCGTGGAAGTCGCTGGTCGCCGGCTATAACGGCTTCTTCTCGCTCAACGACCTGTTCAACTCCGTCGAGGAAAAGCCCGACTATGTCAGCCTGCCCGCTCCGCGCGGCCAGCTCGACGTCGAAGGCGTCTCGGTCGCCAACCACCAGCTCAAGACCTATCTGCTGGCCAATGTCAGCTTTGCCATCCAGCCCGGCGAAGTCCTGGGCGTCATCGGTCCCAGCGGCGCCGGCAAGACGACCCTGGCGCGCGTGATTGTCGGCGCCGAGGTCTATGATACCGGCGCCGTGCGCATCGACAGCGGCGAGCGGCGCGAATGGGATCCGGATCGCCTGGCGCGTCATGTCGGTTATTTTCCGCAGGATACGGTCCTGTTCGAAGGCACGGTACGCGACAATATCTGCCGTTTCGAACATATGCTGACGGCCGATATGGAAAAGGTGGATGCGGGCGTGGTGCGCGCGGCGCAGGCCGCCGGCGTGCATGAACTGATCATGCGCCTGCCCCACGGCTACAATACGCGCCTGGGTATAAACGGCCAGGGACTGTCAGCCGGGCAGGCGCAGCTGATCGGCCTGGCGCGTGCCTTCTACGGAGAACCCAGCCTGCTGGTGCTCGACGAGCCCAACTCGCACCTGGACAGCGCCGGCGAGGAAATGCTGGCCAAGGCGATTGCCGGATTCCGGGCGGGCGGCGGCTCCGTTGTCGTCATTGCCCACCGCGCAGGTATCCTGGCGGTCGTCGACAAGCTTCTGGTCTTGCAGGGAGGCCGTGTCCAGTATTTCGGCACGCGCGAGGGCTGGATGAAACAGCTGGAAAAAGCGGGCGCCAAGCCACAGGCCAACCTCGAAAAGGCGCCCCTCTGAAGACCTCGGTTTTCTGAGCGGTAACCGTGCCCCGCCGTCCAAAAAATCCCCTGCAGGATGTATCTTAATCAAGTCTGCGTGGGCGCGTTGCGATTATCAAAAACCCGTGATATCTGTGCGGCGCGTCGTGTGTTCTGACGCCGGCTGTGCGCCGTGAGGTATTATTTTATTTTCCCGATACCTCGACCTGATTTCTCACCAGTACCCGCATTCAAGTACCCTGCCCGATTTCTTCAAAGTCATTGCAAGGACATTTTACCATGGCCGACGGTAACGATCTCGACAACATTCTCAATGGCACTGCTGGCCCGGACTCGATCCGCGGCTTTGCCGGCAACGATCATATCGACGGCCTTGACGGGGCGGATACGCTGGATGGCGGCGACGACAACGACGTCGTCGACGGCGGCGCGGGTAACGACAGCCTGCTGGGGGGCAATGGCAGCGACACCCTTAATGGCGGGGCCGATAACGACACGCTTCTGGGCGGCGCCGGTGCAGACTCCCTGACGGCCGGCACAGGAAATGACGTCCTGAGCGGCGAGGCCGGAACGGACACGCTTTACGGCAATGATGGCGATGACAGCCTGTCGGGCGGGGCGGATGCCGACACCCTCTACGGCGAAGCCGGCAACGATACCCTGGAAGGCGGCGCGGGCTATA
>CAMLLA010000191.1 GCA_946480525.1 uncultured Asticcacaulis sp.
CGGCGGCAGCTTCGGCGATCGCGGCCAGCGAGGCCTCGGTCATGCCGGGATACCAGTCAAGATAAAGATGGTCGACTACGCCGCCTTCGCTGCGCACGACGCCGGTAAAACTCACGACTGCGCCTGCGCCGCCTTCGGCACGTTCGAAGAGCGCATAGGCGGACGCTGCGTCCAGCCTCGTTTCCAGCAGTCGGACATCGAGCCTTGCCATCATCCCCCCGAAAAGATCGAAAAAAACGCCACTTCGTCGCCATCGCCGACCGGCTGATCCGTGGTCACGACAGTCTTGTTGACGCTCATGCGAATGTCACGCGTCGTCAGCCGCCCCGCCGCCAGGGCGTCAGCAAACACCATATCGCGCAATGCGTGCAGCGTTCCTTCGGCCGGAACCTGTGCCCTCAGGCCACGCTTTCCCGCCACGTCCGCCATTTTGCCAAAGAACAAGACTTCGATCACATTCAGCTCCAGAGCCGTCGGATAATTGCGCGTTCGCCGTCGCATGCGAAAAAATTCAGCGGATTACAGCCGCCCCCCCTTGCTAAAACACCTATCCTCGGCTCAATACAAGGCCTCAGTTTTACCAAGCCGGACTCAGATGGGCGCTTCCAACTACAGACTGCTGCGTTTCCTTGCCCGGCTTGCCGCTTTCGGAAAATCTCCTCCCCCGCTGGTCCTGCCCGACCCGAGCGATCCGGCGTCGTTCAAGGTGCTCCTGCACCGTCCGCAGGTTGAGCTGGATACCGAAGGGCTGCGCAGCTTCTATTCCGGCAAACGGATACTGGTGACCGGCGCCGGCGGGTCGATCGGTTCGGAAATCTGCAAGCAGGCGCTCAGCCTCGGTGCCGCCCACGTCACCCTGGTAGACCATTCGGAACTGGCGCTCTACGAGATCGACCGCGCCATCCGCGAGCAATTCGGCACGACTCATGCCAAGCCCATACTGTGCAGCATCCGCCGCAAGGAACGCCTGGCCGCCGTGGTCAAGGCGCAGGCGCCCGACGTCATCTTCCACGCCGCCGCCCTCAAGCACGTTCCGATGGTCGAGCTCAATCCGTCCGAAGCCGTGCTGACCAATGTGCTGGGGACGCAATATGTTATCGACGCCGCCAAGGCCGCGGGCGTCAAGCAACTGGTGTTGATTTCGTCGGACAAGGCGGTGGCGCCGTCGTCGCTGATGGGCGCGACCAAGCGCATGGCCGAACACCTGATCCGCAGCCAGATCACCGATTCGCATCAGGCCTGCGTCGTGCGCTTTGGCAATGTCCTGGGTTCCACCGGCTCGGTCGTGCCGCTGTTCCGCTCCCAGATCGAACGCGGCGGCCCGCTCACCCTGACGGACAAGGACGCCGAACGCTACTTCATGACGATCTTCGAGGCGGTTCAACTTGTCCTGACCGCCGCGATGACCAATGCCCAGACGCCGGACACGCAATCGGGATTGTATATCCTAGAAATGGGCGAGCCGGTGCGCATCTACGACCTGGCGACCCGGATGGTCAGGCTTTATGGCCTGAAACCGGAAAAGGACATCAAGATCGTCTTCACCGGCCTGCGCGAAGGGGAGAAGATCACCGAGGCGCTGGTCGACGACAACGAGGTCCGCAAGCCCCTGCTGCCGGGCATTTTCGAAGTCTCCGACCACGTCAGCGTCCAGCCGATCGCCGACAGCGTCATGCAGACGCTTTACGGACTGGCGCAGGAAGGCCACGACGACACCGCCAAGGAGATGGTGTTCAACCTGGTCAATTCACTGCGCGAATAGGGTTTTGAGCGATATGCCAAAAAGTGTGAAGCGGTTTTCGCCATATCGCTCTAGGTTTTCAGGCACTGCTTTGAGAATGCACGCCAGGTCTGGCCGCCGGTAGCCCCTTCGGCTTTCAGCTTTTGCCACTGTGCGCCGCAAATCTTCATGCGATTAGGGGCCTTTCGTCTGGCGGCAGTCTTTGCCTTAAGTGTCGGGGCCCTGCCTGATTTGGCCCGGGTCGAAACGGCAACCTTCTGGACCGGCTGCGACAGGCAGCGTGTCAAAAACACCTTATAGGCTTCCGTCCTGCCGGCCTCCTGCCAGGCTTGCGTACAGACCTGCATGCGGCCGTTCGGCTTGTCAGCCGCCACGGCGGGAAAGGCAAGGATCAGCAGTCCCGCGAACATCCACCGTTTCACGGCTTATCGACGCCATAGGCGGCGCAGAAGACGAACATGGCTGCTTCGACCTCCGTGTCGATTTCGGCGTCCGTCGGCGGCGCGATGTAGTTGAGCAGCATCGCCTTTATCATCCGGCCGTGGATGAGCGAGGTAAACTGATGGGCGGCCAAAAGCGTGTCACTGATCTTCAGCTCGCCGCGCGCCACCGCCTTGTCGAGATATTCGGCCAACAGTTTCGCGCCGCGCAAAGGGCCGGTCTCGTAGAACAGCTTGCCGATCTCGGGCGACTTGGCGCTTTCGGCCGAGATGACGCGCCAGTTGGCGAGCGTTCGTTCGCTTGTGAACATGCGGAGGTAACGCCTGGCGAACTTGGCCAGCACGACACGCGCCTCGCCTTCTTCCGTGAGCAGTTCGCTCATCTGGCTGCGGTGGATAGCGCAGTGGCGCTCGACATAGGCGGCGAACAGCTCTTCCTTGCTGCGGAAATAGCTGTAGAGCGTGCCCTTGGAGCCGCCGACCTTCGCTGCAATCGTTGACACTGACGCCGCCGCATAGCCTTCCTGGAGGAAGACTTCACTGGCGATATCGAGAATCTGTTCGCGGCGCGCCGCCTGTTTTTCGGACTTCATAAGATTGGGTATGCGCAATGACAGGGACCTGTCAACGCCGGCGTCAACGGCACATCTGGTCGAGACCGGCGACGGAGGTGTTTGGAATGGCTGAAATATCGATGCCTTTTGCCTGGGCGGTGCGCTCCATGACCAGGCCCGACTTTAGGCCCGGTTCCGCATAGGCCGGATCGCTCTGGGCCTGTTCGAGCGTCACGAACTGCGCGCCGCTCTTTTCCAGTTCGGTGAGGACCTCCGGCAGCATGATGGCGCCAAAACCGCCGATGTGGGTCAGCAGAACCTGAGGGATCATTCGGCCATAGACCTTTTGCGACACAGCCTTGCTGCGCGCGATCTGGGCCCGCACCTCGCCCATGTAGCGGACCTTCATGGCGTCGATGGCGGCGGTGTCGCCTTTGACGGTGCAGCGCGCGTAGGTGTCGGTATAGGCCCAGTCGTTGAAAGACATGGACACGTCGGCGATCGTATAGCCATGGTCTTTCAGCCAGTCGGCGACCACCGGCCCGCGCGTGGCGTCTCCGGCATTCAGGAACGGGTAGCGGAAGGAATGCCAGTTCTCCCCCTTCATCAGATCCTGCAGGACCGGTTCGTTGGCCTCGACGCCCTTTATGAAGGCTTCGGCCGTGCCGGCATCGACGCTAGCGTGGCTGAACTGGTGATTGCCGAGCGGATGTCCGGCAGCCCGCCACATCTTGAGCACCGCGTCATTGTCGGGGTCGCTCATGAGGTGGATGGCGTTGATATATCCGTAGACAGCTAGCACCTTGTGCGCCGCATAGGCCTCCAGCGTCATCTTCGCGATACTGATGCGCGTCATGCCTGCCGGCAATGCGCCGTGCGACGGCAGGTCGTCGATGGTAATGGCCAACGGGTAGCGACCGGTCTCCCCAGCGGCCGCGTGTCCCGCGAGGACCAGCGCGACCGCGCCCACACACATCCCGAGCCACTGACCGAATCTCATAACTTACGCCTTCCCTGGATCATGTTGAGCCGCACTGTGCGTCAGAACGCCAAGCGCTGCAAGTCCGGCCGAGGGATTGCCTGACTGTCGTTACCGATGTAATAAATAACAGGGCTATATAAACAGGGGCATATTCAATGAATGGTACTATCTTCCTGCGCACGAGCGTCATCGCTTTTGTGCTTTCGATGGGATTCGGCGCCTATATGGGCGGAACCCATGACTTTACCTATGCGCCGGTGCACGGCCATCTCAACCTGATCGGCGGGGTGCTAATGTTCCTGGCCGGGTTGTTCTACAACAGCCATCCGGGGCTGTCGCCAAAGCTGATCGCGACCCATTACGTCATCGCTCTGCTTGGACTTCTGCTCATCATTCCGGGGATTTACGGTTCAATTGCCACAGCGCCGTGGGCCGCGCCTGTTGTCGGCCTGGGCTCGGTCGTGACGATCGTCAGCGCCTTGTTTTTTGCCTTCATGGTCTACAAGGGCACGGGCAAGGCAAAGGCGTAATCCGGGGCGGATTACGCCTCAACTAGCCGAAGCATTGAAATCTAGCCGAACGCCTTGGCGGCGGTGCGGGTGACGTTTTCCAGCTCACCAAACACTTCCGGCTCGATATTGTCGAACACGAAACAGGTCTTGCTCTGGGCGTGGCTTTTCAGCGCGTCCGGAACCGGAATGTCGCGTCCTTCCTTCATGGCCAGCGGCGGCAGGTAATAGGAGACGCGGCTGCCGGCCAGGCGGACCGTGCCGAACCATACCGGGTCCTTCGATGCCATGGTCGCGGTCGGAACATTGACCGTGCATTCCCCGACCACATCCTTGCCGATTTTCATGGCAGGGGCCGCGCGCACCATCAGGTCACGCAGGGCGATGTAGAGCGGGTACTGGTCGGCCATGGCTATAATTCCTTTTAAAAACTGCCCGGTTTATGCTGACGCGGTTGATCGTCTCTAACACACGAGTTGCAAAAAAAGCGTTGCCACGATCCTCGGATCATAATAGTTTCTATTGATACTATCATGTGGAGGTGCGCCATGTCTGACAACGAAACCAATGACCTGGGTCTCGATGGATTCGCCTTCGTCGAGTTTACCGGCCCCGATACGGCGGATATGGCCCGGCAGCTCGAGGCGCTTGGCTTTACAGCCGTATCAAAGCAGCCGGACAGGGACATAACGCGCTATCGTCAGGGCCAGGCCGGTTTTGTGTTGAACGCCGCGGCCAGCGATCAGGCCAGAACCTTCGCCCAGGCGCACGGTCCATCGGCAAACGCCATGGCGTTTCGGGTAAAGGACGCCGCGCGGGCCTACGAACTGGCCCTGGACAAGGGGGCGCGGCCGGTTGATGCGCGCGCAGGCGCCTTTCCGGATGTTCCCGTGATCGAAGGCATCGGCGGATCGCTGCTCTACCTCGTCGATCACGACGTCTTTGCCGGCTGGTCGCCGCTGCCCGGCGTGGAAAGCGAAGCGCACAACAGCGTCGGCCTTGGGATTATCGATCATCTGACACACAATGTCCGCCGGGGTGAAATGCGCACCTGGTCGGAATTCTATCGCGACATCTTCGGCTTCGAAGAGCAGAAATATTTCGACATCAAAGGACAGGCGACCGGACTGTTCAGCCAGGCCATGATCGCGCCGGACCAGAAAATCCGCATTCCGCTGAATGAAAGCCAGGACGACACGAGCCAGATCGAGGAATTCTTGCGCCAGTATAACGGCGAAGGCATCCAGCATATCGCGCTGACAACCGACAATATCTACGAGACGGTCGAACAGTTGCGGGCACGCGGAGTGAAGCTGCAGGACACGATCGACACCTATTACGACCTGGTAGACAAGCGCGTGCCGGGGCATAGCGAGGATCTGGAGCGCCTGCGCCGCAACCGCATCCTGGTCGATGGTGGCGGCGATGAAGGTATCCTGCTGCAAATCTTCACCGAGAATACCTTCGGGCCGATCTTCTTCGAGATCATCCAGCGCAAGGGCAATGACGGTTTCGGCAATGGCAATTTCCAGGCCCTGTTCGAATCGATCGAACTGGATCAGATTCGCCGTGGGGTTATTAAGGTGGCATGATCGGGCTAAGTCCGGAGCATACAAATGTCCCAGTACATGACCGGGTTTGGCAATCACTTCGCGACGGAAGCCTTGGCGGGCGCCCTGCCCGTCGGCCAGAACTCGCCGCAGCACGTGCCGTTTGGCCTCTATGCCGAGCAACTTTCGGGCTCGGCGTTCACGGCACCGCGCGCGGACAACAGGCGATCATGGTTGTATCGCCTACGCCCCTCTGCCAGCCATCCCCCCTTCGCACCTCTGCGTGACGGACCAGCCCTGGGAACCGCCACGCCTAATCGCCTGCGCTGGTCGCCACAGACACTTCCGGAAAACCCGACGGATTTTCTCGATGGCCTGACTTCCTGGGCAACGAACGGCGACGCCGCCGCGCATAGCGGTGTAAGCATATGGCTCTACGCCGCCAACGCCTCAATGCAGCGTGCCTTCTTCAATGCTGACGGCGAGATGCTGATCGTTCCGCAGGCCGGCGACATTTCCATATTCACGGAAATGGGCCGGCTGGACGTCGCCCCCTTGAGCATCGCCGTCGTACCGCGCGGCGTTCGCTTCCGCGTCGAGCTGAAAAACGACGGCGCCACCGGCTATGTGCTGGAAAACCATGGCGCGCCGTTCCGCCTGCCCGACCTCGGTCCGATCGGCGCCAACGGTCTCGCCAATCCGCGCGATTTCGAAACACCGGTCGCGGCCTTTGAAGACAGAGACAATCCCACCGAACTGATCCAGAAGTTCCATGGCGCCCTCTGGACCACAAGGCTCGACCATTCGCCGCTCGACGTGGTGGCGTGGCACGGCAATTATGCGCCTTATCGGTATGACCTGACGCGTTTCAACACGATCAACACGGTCAGCTTCGACCATCCCGATCCATCCATCTTCACCGTCCTGACCTCGCCATCCGAAGTCCCCGGCACAGCCAATTGCGACTTCGTCGTCTTCCCGCCACGCTGGATGGTCGCCGAACGCACCTTCCGGCCGCCCTGGTTCCACCGCAACATCATGAGCGAATTCATGGGCCTGATCACCGGCGCCTACGACGCAAAGGCGGGCGGCTTCCTGCCGGGTGGCGCGTCCTTACACAACTGCATGAACGGCCATGGCCCGGATGCCGTCAGCTACGCAGCCGCTGTAAATGCCGAGCTCAAGCCGCACAAAATCGAGAACACCATGGCCTTCATGTTTGAAAGCCGCTGGGTGCTGCGCCCGACACAGACCGCCCTCGCCTCTGCGACCTTACAGACCGACTACGATGCCTGCTGGCAGACCTTCCCCAAAGCCGAGTTGCCGAAATGATCGACGCCACGCACGATACCAAACTGGAAAGCTGGGTCGCCTCGGCCGGGGGCCACAGCGACTTTCCAATCCAGAACCTGCCGTTCGGCCTGTTCAGTCCAGCCGGCGAAGCGCCGCGGCCCGGTGTCGCCATCGGCGATCACATTATCGAGCTTCAGGCGCTCGTCGCCGCAGGCCTGGCGCAGGACGCGCCGAATAATCTGGAGACGATCCTGGGGACACCGGCGATCCGCCAGACATTGCGCCAGCAGCTATCGCGGCTTTTGACAGATCCCGGCTACCAGGCGGCGGCCGAACCCTATCTGCACCTCGCCCGCGACTGCACCGTCCATCTGCCCGTCAGGGTCGGCGACTATACTGACTTCTATGTCGGCATCCACCACGCCACCCGGGTCGGCGCCCTGTTCCGGCCGGACAATCCCTTGCTGCCGAATTACAAGCACGTGCCGATCGGCTATCATGGCCGCGCCTCGTCGGTGCGCGTGTCCGGTGAGCCGGTCGTGCGCCCGCGCGGCCAGACCAAGGCGCCCGAGGCCGATGCGCCCGGTTTCGGTCCGTCGAAGCGGCTTGATTTCGAACTGGAACTCGGCGTCTGGGTCGGGCCTGGCAATACGTTGGGTGATCCGATCGCCATTGCCGACGCGCCGCAGCATATCGGCGGCTTCTGCCTGCTCAACGACTGGTCGGCGCGCGACCTCCAGGCGTGGGAATATCAGCCGCTCGGGCC
>CAMLLA010000192.1 GCA_946480525.1 uncultured Asticcacaulis sp.
CGGCGCCCGCGGACCCCCTGCGTTTCATCGATTGCGGCGCCTATACCGGCGACATCTGCGCCGCCATGCTCAAGGATTGCGGCGCCGACATGGTTCTTCTGGGCCACAGCGAGCGGCGCCACGGCCACCTTGAGCCCTGCGCCCTGGTGGCGCGCAAGGCGATCGCCGCGCTCAAGGCGGGGCTCGAGCCTGTCATATGTATCGGCGAAACATTGGAACAGCGCCGCCAGGGGCTGACCGCGCAGGTTTTGTCGCGGCAGCTGACCGACAGCCTGCCGGAGGAGCTGAAGACGGAGCGATTCCATATTTCCTATGAGCCGGTCTGGGCGATCGGAACCGGCCTGATAGCAACGGATGAGCAAATACTTGAAGCCTTTGCATTAATACGCGCCTTCCTGAGCACGCGCTTCAACTGTGTTTACGAGCCTCAGTTGCTCTACGGCGGTTCGGTCAAGGCGTCGAACGCCGAGGGGGTTCTGGCGATAGAAGGCGTCAGCGGGGCTCTAGTCGGGGGTGCGTCTCTCAAGGTCGAGGACTTCATGCCGATCGTCGCCGCCGCGGACAAGGCGCCGGTGTGACGCGCCGCCTCTTGCAATCGTCCTGACTCTGCATAAATCGAACAGGCAAACCCGAAATCACCTATGGCCATCCTTGGCCAAGGGTGCTAAGGGCGTGCAACTTTCACGGACGCGTCCGCGATCCGTTCAACAGGCTGTGACCTAAAGACAAAAAGCGAATTATGTTACTTGGCATCCTTCTGACGGTTCAGATTCTCATCAGCGTCATCATCATCGTTCTGGTGCTGGTCCAGCGTTCCGAAGGCGGCGCGCTGGGCGTGGGCGGCGGCCCGTCCGGGTTTATGTCGGCGCGCGGCGCCGGCAATCTGCTGACCAAGGCGACGTCCATTATGGGCATCCTGTTCTTCGTGAACTGCATCGGCATGACCATCGTCGGCAACTATGCAAGCCGCCCGTCGTCGGCGGTTGATTCGGTCGACACGTCCAAACTGGTTCTGCCAGGTACGCCTCAGGTGGCGAATTCCGCCCAGGCGCCGGCGGCGCCAACTTCCAGCGCCGCGCCGTCCCTGAACGACCTGCCGCTGGCGGGTTCGACGGCCAGCCCTGTGACGTCCAGTCCTGTGACGGCCGCGCCTCAGGCCTCGCGGACAGCGCCGGCGCAGCAGCGTCCGGCCGCGATGCCGGCGCCACTGCCTGGGGCAAGCGCATCGTCGGCATCGCGTGATGTGAACGCTGCCCGCGCCGGTATTTGGAACAATACGTCTTCGTCGGCCGCGCCGGCGTCCACGCCTTCTCAGCCGTAGTCTGGGCGGGTTAGGCAGCTTCAGCGGCTCACTCACAGGTGAGCCGCTTTTTTGTTAAACGCGTGATGCGGTCGAATCACCGTATCATGGGACTTTCAGGATTACGCCGTCATGGCCCGTTATGTTTTCATCACCGGTGGGGTGGTCTCTTCGCTTGGCAAGGGGCTCGCCTCGGCGGCCCTCGGTGCATTGTTGCAGGCGCGCGGCTATAAGGTCCGTCTGCGCAAGCTCGACCCTTATCTCAATGTCGATCCGGGTACGATGAGCCCTTATCAGCATGGCGAAGTCTTCGTCACCGACGATGGCGCCGAAACCGATCTCGATCTCGGCCACTATGAGCGGTTTACGGGCGTCAATGCCAGCAAGGCCGACAACATCACCACCGGCCGAATCTATTCGAACATTATCGAAAAGGAGCGTCGCGGCGACTATCTGGGCGCCACGGTTCAGGTGGTTCCGCATGTCACCAACGAGATCAAGAACTTCGTTTTGAGCGACGCCGGTGACGCCGACTTCGTGCTGGTCGAAATCGGCGGGACCGTCGGCGATATCGAAGGCTTGCCGTTCTTCGAAGCGATCCGCCAGCTGGGCCAGGAACTGCCGCGTCGCCAGACCTGTTTTATCCACCTGACGCTCTTGCCGTTCGTCAAGACGGCCGGCGAGATGAAGACCAAACCAACGCAGCACTCGGTGAAGGAACTGCGCAGTATCGGCATCCAGCCCGATATCCTGCTGTGCCGCTGTGAGCAGGAGATTCCCGTCGAGGAACGTCGCAAGATCGGTCTGTTCTGTAATGTCAGGCCATCGGCAGTCATCCAGGCGATGGACTCCGAAAACATCTACGCCGTGCCGATCGACTACCATCGCCAGGGACTGGATACTGAGGTGCTGGACGTGTTCGGCGTCGAGCATACCGATGACAATATCGACCTGTCGCAATGGGAAGATCTGTCGAAGCGCTATCAGCATCCGGACGGAGAAGTCCAGATTGCCGTCGTCGGCAAGTACACGGTCTTAAAAGACGCCTATAAGTCATTGATTGAAGCCATCTATCACGGCGGTATGGCCAACAATGTCCGCGTCAGGATCGACTGGGTCGAGGCCCAGACGTTCGAAGGCGACCCGGATGCGGTCATTCAGCGCCTGGAAAACACCCACGCCATCCTGGTGCCGGGCGGCTTTGGCGAGCGCGGTGCCATGGGCAAGATCGCGGCGGCGAAGTTCGCCCGCGAAAACGAGATTCCTTATCTCGGCATCTGTTTCGGCATGCAGATGGCGGTGCTGGAGACGGCACGGCACATGGCCGGCATCGAAAATGCGTCTTCGACCGAGTTCGGCCAGGACGGCGAGCCCGTCGTCGGCCTGATGACCGAATGGTTGAATGGCAATGAACTGGAACAGCGCAAGGCCGATGGCAATCTGGGCGGCACCATGCGGCTCGGCGCTTTCAACGCAAAGCTGGCCGAGGGCTCAAAAGTCGCTGAAATCTATGGTAGCACGGACATTTCCGAGCGCCACCGCCACCGCTACGAAGTCAACCGCGACTATATTCCGCAACTGGAAGCCTGTGGCTTGAAGTTCTCGGGCATGTCGCCGGACGGCCTGTTGCCGGAAATCGTCGAGCGCCCGGATCACCCGTGGTTCATCGGCGTTCAGTACCACCCGGAACTGAAGTCGCGTCCGTTCGCGCCGCATCCCCTGTTCAAGGGCTTCATCGCCGCGGCGATGGAACGCAGCCGGTTGGTTTAATATTCTTCGGATAAGCCGTTGATCTGGCGGGTGTGACAGCGTAAGCGACGCGCATTCGTTTCAGACCGCCAAGGATGCTTCTCATGCCCCGTCAGTTGATTTCCTCCGGTTCGCCGTTCGAAGGCGAGATCGGTTTTTCCCGTGCCGTTCGCGTCGGCAACCGTATCGAAGTGTCGGGTACCGCGCCCATCCGCGACGGCCAGGTCGCCGGGACCGACGCCTACGAGCAGACCAAGGCGGCGCTTGAGATCATCATCAAGGCGGTCGAGCAGGCCGGCGGCCAGGCTTCGGACATCGTGCGCACGCGCATTTTCCTGACCGACATGTCGCTGTGGAAGGACGCTGCACGCGCCCATGGTGAGTTGTTCGGCGATATCCGCCCGGCCTCAAGCTTCCTCGGCACCAGCGCCCTGATCAATCCGGAATGGCTGGTCGAAATCGAAGCTTCGGCGCAGATCGAAGGCTAATCTGGTAAAATCCGGCAATTCATCGTATCTTTCGTGCAAAGCATGGGGGATACGATGAAACTCAAGGACGATCTCGGGTTTGCCGCGCGTAGCCTGTACTTTGTTATGGGCGTGGTGCTGGCCACGGCAACCGTGGCCGCGGCCTTCAGTCAGTGGCCGGCGATAATTGCCGGCAAGGCGTCACCCTTGTCGTTGATTCTTCTGCTGTTGATCGCCAGTCCGCTGTCGCTTTTTATCATCGTCTGGGCGGTTGTCGGCCGGCACCGCGAATGGCGCATCGGCGACGACCATATCCGCGTGCGTCTTTTGAGCCTGACGTCGTGGCAGCGCGACTTCAGTATCCGGCCGGAACAGATCGAAACCATTGACCGCCAGCAGTACAGCTACGACGACAAGGCCGGGCGTATATCGCACGCTATCACAGTGACTTTGCGCGACGGGCGGACGCTCGAATCACCCCAGACCTTCGATGCCGGTCAGGCGGATCAGGCGTGGCAAAAGCTGCAAGGCCTTTGCAAGCGGGGGCAATTCAGCGCCTGACGGGGCGAAAATGTCACTTTTGGCGTGACTTTCGCCTTGATCCGACAGGCGAGTTGAGGCATAAGCGCGCCTTCCTGACCAACCCTGTTGAGTCATACCCCTATTTTGTGCCTGAACGTTCGCAGGATGTTCGGCCTTTGACCAGAAAGCAGAGAGACGGACATGGCCGTACCCAAGCGCAAAACCTCGCCCTCGCGTCGCAACATGCGTCGCTCGCACGATGCCCTGGGCGCAAACCAGTATACCGAGGACAAGGACACCGGTGAGCTGCGCCGTTCGCACCACATCGACCTGAAGACCGGCATGTACAAGGGCCGTCAGGTTCTGACGCCGAAGAACGACTAAGTCACGCGCTTAGACCGGAATTTGAAACGCGGATCGCAAGATCCGCGTTTTTTTGTTGCCAGGCGCATTTTTGCGTCGCATACATGCGACATGTGTCGCAACTGAATTGGCAACCATGATCAAGCCCAGTGACTACGAACTGAAACTGCTGCGCCATCTGTGGCGGGAAGGGCGCTTAAGCGCACGCGAACTGCATGACGCCAGTCAGGCCGAGACCAACTGGTCCTATTCGGCGACGCGTAAGACGCTGGAACGTATGGTCGAGAAAGGGCTGGTGACGCTGGAAGCCGTTCACGGCCTCAACACTTACGTCGCCGCCCAGTCCAAGGTCGAGACCCTGGCGGTGCTGGCCAGCGCCTTTGCACGTGACGTGCTCGATCTGGATGCGCCTCTGCCGGTCGCGGCGTTTGCCGGCAGCAGGCTGGTCTCGCCTGGAGAGATTGCCGAGCTTGAAACCTTGCTCCAGGACCTGTCGGCAAAGGCGGCGAAGGACAGGGGCAGGTCATGAGCGCAGTCCTTCTGGTCGTCTTTGCGCTGCCACTTGTATGGAGCGCCGGTGTTTTTTTGACCCGCCGCTTCCATAGCTCAGGGGCGCCGAACGACCGGCAGGAGAAGCTGGTCCTGCTGCTGATGCTGTGTCCGGTTGGCCTTGGTATCGGCCTGGTTTTGGTTGCGCGGCTGTTCGAACTGCACGTGTCCTTGCCACTGCCATTAGTGCCAGCCGGCGATATCGACGGCGGCTTTGTCGGCGAAGGTGTCACAACCGTCACGCCCAAGCCGCGTGGGTTCAGTCTGTGGCCTATGGTGCCGATAGCGCTCTTTGGCATCTATACGTTTGTCGCCGTCGTACTGGCTGCGCGCCTGCTTATGGCCTACACACGTATCGCCTTTGTTTGCGCCCGCGCGACGCCGGACCTGGGGCTGGGAGAGGGCGTGCGCGTCTCGGAACGGACCGGGATCGCGCTGGCGTGGGGAAGGGCGACCATTCTCCTGCCGCGGCGACTGCTGCCGCATCTTTCAACGACGCAGACTGAACTGATTATCCGCCACGAGCGCGCCCATCTTGTGCGATGCGACCCCCTGTATTTCGCGATGCTGGCGTGGCTGGATGTCGTCTTCTGGTTCAACCCGTTTGTCCGCGCCCAGACCCGCACGTGCAGGCTGGCGGCGGAACTCGATTGCGACGCCCGGGTTACTGGCGCGGCGCCCCACATGCGCGAGACCTATGCTGAATCTCTCATCATGGCGCTCAAGCATGCCGCTGGAAACGCACGGCAATGCGTCCCAGCGGCCTTCTCACCCGCAGAATCTGGAGATTATCGCATGAGAATTAGTGAAATTATGCACCCTGGGCCCCAGGCGCGCAAGACGCGGCTTTGGGTGGTCGCAGGCGCCGTGCTGCTGGCGCCGGTAGCGATAGCGCAATTGACCTGGTCGCAGGGGCCGGCACGGCAAACTGTCGCTGCCGGGATGGCCGTTGCCGCCGCCCCGGTTCAGGTCTTTACGGTGATGCCGGCCGATGGTCGGCTGTCCAGCGGCTACGGTATGCGTAAAAACCCGGTGACGGGCGACACCTCGTTGCATGAAGGCGTCGATATCGCTTCACCAATCGGCCGGCCTGTTCGCGCTCCGGCGGGTGGCCGCGTCGTGCGCGCCGATGAAGCCGAGCCGTGGTTCGGCAAGGTGCTTGTGATCGACCACGGCCACGGCCTGGTCACCAATTACAAGCATCTGGGTGACTTCAAGGTGAAGGTCGGTGACACGGTAATGGCCGGCCAAGAGGTCGCCAAGTCGGGCAATTCCGGCCGCACCACCGGGCCGCATACCCATATCGGTCTTTTTGAGAACGGCAAAGCTGTCGACCCGGCGGGACGCATACCGCTTCCTTTAGCCAATTAAGGAAAACGCGGGCCTCACAGCCCGCGTTCTTCATTTTAGAATCCGGTGGATATGGCGGCCGCCGCGTCCGGTACTTTTTCCAACTGGGCGCGCGGCACGGCTTCAACAGGAAAACGGTCGTCATCCCATTTTACGAAGACGCTGTCGGGGCCGATACGGGTTGATCCTTCGACCTCGACATCGACCTCTTCGCGCTCGGGGGCGGTAACGATTGTGCCGAGGCCCTTTTCAGCGTGCTGAACGCGGTCGTCGTGCTCGAATGTTTCGATTTCATTCATAGGCAACTCCTTGTATCGGCATGTTTCGCCAAGGCGCATAAGGTAGCAATGCCGAAGGATGACGACGTGACGTACAAAATGGTAATCTTTGATTTCGATGGGACTCTGGCCGATTCGTTTCCGTGGTTCCTTGACGTTTTCGACATCCTGGCCGAGCGCTTCAAGTTCAGGAAGCTCGACCGATCGAACCTTGATGCTCTCCGCCGCATGGACAATCGCGAGCTTCTCAAGGCGCTGGACGTCCCGATGTGGAAGGTTCCCATGATCGGGGCGCACGCCAAGGCCTTGCAGAGCGAAAATCTCAACAAAATAAAATTATTCGACGGCATTTCGGATGTATTTGATGAGCTAAACCGGCGTGGTATCGCTATCGCAGTCGTGACGTCGAATGATCGTGACAATGTCGAAACCGTTCTTGGCGCGTCTTCGGTACGGGTCAGCCATTACGACTGCGGGGCATCCTTGTTCGGCAAGGCGGCGAAGTTTCGCGCTGTCATTAAGGCCGCAGGCGTAAGCGCTTCCGAGACGCTTTCTATAGGCGATGAGGTTCGCGATATCGAAGCAGCGCGCGAATGTGGGATAAGTGCGGGCGCCGTCAGTTGGGGCTATGCCGCGCCGGAACGGCTTCTGACCGAGCGGCCGGACCACATGTTTGCGCTACCATCGGATATCGTTGCGGCGATATAGGCTCGGGCGGACCGTGTGGCTTGCCAGTGTGGGCGGTCCTTGCTAAGGGGGCGCGATCCTTATTCGACCTCCCATATTGCAGGACATCCCTCATGCCCGAAATCATCGATATCGTCGCCCGTGAAATCCTCGACTCGCGTGGCAATCCGACCGTCGAAGTCGACGTGACCCTCGATGACGGCAGCTTTGGCCGCGCCGCCGTGCCATCGGGCGCGTCTACCGGCGCTCACGAAGCCGCCGAAAAGCGTGACAATGACCCCAAGCGCTATCTGGGTAAGGGCGTCCGTCAGGCGGTCGACGCCGTCAACGGCGAAATCTTCGAAGCCATCAACGGTTTTGAGGCGCTGGATCAGCGCCGTCTCGACCAGGCCCTGATCAACCTGGACGGCACGCCGAACAAGTCACGCCTAGGGGCAAACGCCATCCTGGGCGTGTCGCTGGCCGTGGCGCGCGCCGCCGCCCAGTCGGTCGGCCTGCCGCTTTACAAATATGTCGGCGGCCTGCAATCGCGCGTTCTGCCGGTGCCGCTGATGAACAT
>CAMLLA010000193.1 GCA_946480525.1 uncultured Asticcacaulis sp.
GATCCCCAGACCAACGTCATCGACGTGCACATCTCCCGCCTGCGCTCGAAGCTGGACAAGGGATTCGACCGGCCGATGCTGCACACCGTCCGCGGTGAGGGATATCAATTAAAAGCGTGACACGGACAGTGAAGAGCCTGAGCGTCGCATGCGGACAGTGTCACGCCTCTTTTGATTTGCGTTCGGGCGCCACGCGGGCTTTTCGCGCAAAAGTGCGCGGCGGCCGATCGGCCTTGCCAAACCGCAGGCGGTTTGGAGATTTGGGCAAAGAGCAATAATGGCGAACCTCGTCACCAATCTGCGCCGGAACCTGTCGGATTTCTGGAGCCTGACCTTTTTCGGGCCGAACGTCTTTCGTCAGACGCCCTTCCGCCTGACCCTGGTTTTCCTCAGTGTCTACCTGTTCGTCGCCATGCTGGTCTTCGGCTATATCTGGCTGGCGACCTCGACGGAGTCGCGCGCCTGGGGCAACAGTTCGATCGATGCCCGTGTCAAGGTGCTCAAGGACCTCGACGAGAGCCAGGGCCACGCCGCCGTGGTCGGCAAGATATTGAGCGACGAGGCGGTCGAATGGGGCTTCGCCAAGGGGGTGTTCGATTCGTCAGGTATTATCCTGGCGCAGAACAGCCGCACCAAGATGGAGGGGCGCGACCTGCCGGATGAAATTATCCGGCGCGGCATGCAAAATCTCGACAAGGAATCGACCTCCTTCAACCTGGTCTATTCCTCGCCGAACACGCCGG
This sequence comes from uncultured Asticcacaulis sp., assembly GCA_946480525.1. The sequence goes on from CAMLLA010000193.1 coordinate 744, forward strand.
GCAACTGCTGCCGCTTCCAGGGGCGGATCGTCCGGTTCGACGATGATTTCTATGTCTTTGTCGCCATGGACATGTCGTGGGCCGATCATGGCTTCCAACAGGAGGTCAATGCGGCGATCGGTGGCGGCGTCCTGGTTATCCTGCTCGGTCTGTTCGCCGGCACCCTGATCAACCAGGAAGTGACGCGCTCGGTCACCCGCGTCACCAATGTGCTGACCCAGGTTCAGGAAGGCGATCTCAAGGCGCGTATCGCCGTGCGAGAAACCGGCGACGAATTCGACGCCCTGGCCGCCCGCATCAACCAGACGCTCGATCGGATGGAAAAGACGATGGGCAACCTCAAATATGCCGGGGATGCCATCGCCCATGACCTGAGGTCACCGTTGTCGCGGCTGCGCTCCAAGCTGGAAGTGTCCTTGTTCGAAGTCGACCGCGATCCGTCCCAGGCCCACGACGCCCTGCAGAAGGCGCTGGATGAGACCGATCAGTTGCTGCGAACCTTCCATACGGTCTTCGCCATCTCCAGGCTTCAGGCTGCGGGCCAGGCGCCCGACCAGGTGCTGTTCGCCGCAAGCGACCTGGCGACCGACATGGCCGAACTCTACGAAGCCGTGGCTTCGGACAAGGGGCTGGAATTCGAGGCCGAGATCGAACCCAACGTGCGGGTCATGGGCAATCGCGACTTTCTGGCCCAGGCGCTGGCCAACCTGCTCGACAACGCCGTGAAATATACGGCCGCCGGCGGGATCACCTTCCGCGTGCGCCATACCTCACAGCGGGAGATCGAATTCTCGATTACCGATACGGGGCCGGGCGTGCCGGAAAAGGACCGTCCGCGCATCGCCGAACGGTTTGTCCGTCTGGAAAACAGCCGGTCGCTGCCTGGGGTCGGCCTGGGGCTGGCCATGGTCGAAGCTGTCGCCGTGGCGCACCGCGGCCGCCTGACCATCGACGAAGGCCCCGGCGTGTTCGACGGCACCGGACCTGGCCTGCGTACCGCCCTGGTCCTGCCGCCAGTCCAGGGCTGATCAATCTTCAACGAAATAGTGTGGCACGAAACGCGCCTGATCGTCGGTAATGGCGCGGTCGCTTTCGCGGATGCCCATGCCCTTGGCTTCGCCATCGATAACCCAGCTGCCGATCAGGGCGTGGACCGGCTTGTCTTCTACCTGGGTGACGAACAGGCCGGCGAGCGCCTGACAGACGAAATCATTGTCGGCATAGCTGCCGCCGGTCTGGGCGGCAGCGTCCGTTTCGCCCGGCCTGAACAGGCTGACATTCTGGCCCTCTCGACCCAGTGCGGGTTTGCGGACGTAGCCGCGCCCGGTGTCCCGGAAGGGCCGGTCCGAGCGGTGTGTTTCCAGCAGGTAGGGACTATCGGGGTTCATCTCCCACATCCTTGCCAGCAACAGCTTGTTGGCCAGCAACATCTTCCACGCGGGCTCGAACAGCTGGATGCGGCCAGACAGGACGGCATCGGCCAGCATCGGCCCATAGTCGTCGCTGAGCAGCCAGTCCCAGGGATAGAGTTTGAACAGCAGGCGGATCGGCCAGTTGTCCTGGTCGAGGAAAATACCACCCTCTTCATCGGTATAGCCGATAGTGTCGATCGGGACGAACCTGACCTCGATGCCGGCCTCGCGGGCGACGCTTTCGATATAGGCGACGGTGCCGGTGTCTTCGTCGTGGGGAAAGACGCAGGACACATGCAGGATGGCGTCACGATGGTTGGCGCCGAATGTGCCGTATTGACGGTGGAAGGCCCACTTGCTCATACGCTCGACCAGGGCGTTGTGCAGATCGTTGAACTGGTTGTCGGCTTCAGGGCCCAGGATGTCGGTCATCCATGACCACTGCACGACGGACGCTTCCAGCAGGCTCGTCGGTGTGTCGGCATTGTATTCCAGCATCCTCGGCTCGCCTTGGCCGTCGTAGGCGAAGTCGATACGGCCATAGATGTCGCGTTCGTCACGCTGCCAGCTCTGTTCGATCAGCCGGATGGCGTCGGCGCCATAGCCGTAAAGCGGCAATTCCCCACCTTCGATGATGGCGCCTACGGCGTCCATGGCCATGCGATGGCAGGCTTCGGTGGCGGCCTCGATGCGTTCGACCTCCGACAGGCCGAAGACGTAGCAGACGCCCTCATGCCAATAGGGAACGCCCTGGGCTGTGTGCCACAGCATGCCTTCGTCTTCGACGCGGCGCTGCCAGTCCGGCCGTTGCGGGATAAGCCTGCGTTCCATGGATTATCCGCAGCAACCGCCGCGATAAGACGATGTCTGGCCAAAGCCGCCGCGTGACCTTGGCGTATAGGGGCTACCGGCATCGGTGCTGCGGCCATAGGCGCCGGGTGCGGCGTAGCCCCGGCCGGACGGATCGCCTTGCAGGTTCAGTTTGGAGGGCAGGCCACCATTGCCCAGGATGCGATGATTGAGCGGGCGGGTGCCATCTCTGGACCAGGTAGAAATGAAGCCACGATTATTGACATAGACCGGATAGGCGGTGCCGCCACCCTGGTACCGGCGATCCTTCTGGTACTGCATGTAATTATTGTACGACATGTTGTTCATGGCGTTCGACAACATGAAGCCGGCCATCATCGGGACGAACCAGCTGGTGCCGTTGCCGGAGCGGCTCTCGCACCTGCCGGCGCCGAATTCGCCTTCGCACTGCGCCTGTGACGCGTAACCAAGCTGCTGGCCCTGCCACTCCTTCGCTTCGTTAAAGGCAGCGTCGCATATCCGGTCGTCGGCCTGGACGGCCTGGCATTCAGCCAGCGTCTTGTAGACAGTCACCTCTTCGGTCGGCGTCTCGATGCGGCCCTGAGGCTGGCGGTTTGGCGAGCTGTCACATGCCGCCAAAACAGCCAGGGCGGAGCTGGTGCACGCCAATGCTGCCAGCCAGCGCGTATGCCGGCGACTGAGCCAGGACATGTAGCGTGACCGGTACGCCCGGGTGGAATTGGCCAGTCGGTCCTGCATGTCAGGACGACAGGGCCGCGGCGTTCATCATGCCGAGGACAAGGCTGACCGAAGACAGGAGGAGGGCCGAAGCGATGCACGGCTTGGTGTCGGCGCCACCGGCCATGCGGGCATAGGTCTGCTTCCAGAAGAAGCGGATGATCAGGTGGAGGATGATCTGGCAGACCGCGCCAATACTACCCCACAGCAGCATTTCGCCGGGATTGAAGGTCGAGTGGCCGACCGACTGGATGGGCAGGGCAAGCGCTACGGCGACCGCCAGGAAGTTGATGGCGACGGCGACGTTGCCCTTGCGAATCTCATCCAGTTCCCGGATCGGCGTGATGCGCTCATAGATGACCAGAGCGGCCAGCCAGATCGTCAGGCCGGCCCCCAGGAACATGAAGTATTCCGGCAGATTGCCGAGAGATTTGAAGTCCACCATGCCGCCTGATCCTCCCCATGCACGTACGAAGTGTCCGAATCCAGTTGCCTTCATCAGAAACACAACTGTCATAAGGTGTAAATGCAGCTTCGGTGCGACGCCTGGCGGGCGACGGACCGGCGGGCTAAAGTGAAGGGCGATAACGCAACGCGTTGCCGCTGTAAGTAAGTGTTTTTACGACGGGACCGTTGAGCGGCGCGGACCCGTTTCGCACGACCCGGATATTGAAGCGGCGTGTGTCCGGCATCTTGTCGAATTTGCCTTGCCGGGCGGCAAGGGTGAGTTCGCTGGTCCGGTCGTCCCACGACATTTTGATCAGGCTGTACCGGCCCTTCTCGTAATCGTAGTTCAGTCCGTTGTCTTCGTAGAGCGTGAAATCTCCGTCCCGTCCCGGGAAAATGATGATGTCCAGTTCCCGGGCGGTCGCCTCGGCGGTCGATTGCACGACAGGACCCAATGGCAGGACAGTGCCGGCGCGGACGTGCAGCGGAAGCCTGTCCAGTGGCGCGGGCACGTCGTGACGCTGGCCGCCTTCACGGTGTTCGCCCGTCCAGAAGTCGAACCAGCCCCCGGCGCTCCGAGGGAGATATACGGGCCAGGTCGTCGCACCTGGTTCCAGCACGGGCGCTACGTGAAAGGCCCTGCCGAACATATAGGTATGGGCTTCGTCGAGAGCCTGCCCGTCCTGGCGGAAATCGAAAACGAGCGGACGCATGACCGGCTCACCCGTTCGCCAGGTCGCTCCGGCAAGACTATAGATATATGGTAACAGCCGGTAGCGCAGGTCGAGATAGGTGCGCGCCACGGTTTCGACCTGTTCGCCGTAGTTCCAGAACTCTGTATTTGTCTGGTAGCCATGGACGCGCTGCAATGGAAGGAAGGTCGCGTACTGGAACCAGCGCAGAAAGCGTTCATGGTACGCCGGGTCGGTGTACTGGCTGTCGCCGGGACGGAAGAAGCCGCCGGCGTCAACCGTCCAGTAGGGATATCCGGCGGCGGCCATATTGAGGCCCGCCGGAATCTGACGCTTCAGGGTTTCCCAGTTGTTTCCGATGTCGCCTGACCAGGTTGCCGCCGCATAGCGCTGCTGCCCTATAAAGGCGGATCGGGTCAGGATCATGACACGCCGGTCTGGTGCGTAACGACGCTGGCTCTCGTAAACTGTGCGGCTGACCTGAAGCGGATAGGCCAGGCGCATCCGCTCGCCAGGTCCCGCCGCGGTTCTGCGCCTAACCAGATCGTCGTTTTCGGGTTCAGTGGCGTCCTGCCACCAGGCGTCGATGCCAAGAGACGCCAGACGCTGGTTCTGGTTCTCGGCGTAGAAGTCAGCCGCCTTCGTGTTGAAGAAGTCGATCCAGTCGGTTCCGGGGATATAGTAACCTTTGTCGGCGAAGGCTTTACCCAGCTCGGTGTCGCGCGATATCTTCGACCATACGGACAGCATCATGCGCATATCGAGCGCGTGCAGGTCCTTCATCAATGTCTTTGGGTCTGGGTAGACGTCTTCGTCGAAGCGCATGGCGTTCCAGCCATGCTTGCCCCAGTACTGCCAATCCTGCACTATGACATCGACCGGGAGCTTGCGGCGCCGGAACGCTTTCGCCGTATCGATGATCTCGGCCTGGGACCTGAAGCGCTCGCGGCAATGGATGTAGCCATAGGCCCAGAGCGGGAAGATGGGCGTAGACCCCAACAGGTCGCGATAGCTGCCCATGATGGTGTCTGCGTCCGGACCTGCGATGACGACATAGTCGATCCCATCCGCAACGGACGAACGCCAGGTGGTGCGATCCTGTGCCGGATCGAAATGCAAAACGGGCGCATCCTTGGCCGTGGCCTGGACCCGGACCTTGTGTTCGCCGGCGGGCAGATCAACGATGAAGCTGGTTGTCGGCGGCAGCCACAGATTGCTGAAATCGGCATAGGCCTTGCCGTCGATTTCGACATAGTGGCGCGACGCCATGGGCTGACCGACATCGAGCAGGAAGGCGACTGGTCCGGATTCGTTTGTCGTAAAACGGCCTTCGAAGACGGCTGAGTCCCGCGTGGCCTTGGCGTTTCCGGCACCCGTCGTCACATCGACGGTCTCCGAACGGCTTTCGCTCCCCACCTTTTGAAGGGTGACCTGTTGCGAAGGCGCATTCAGTTCGCTCATGCCGTAATTGCACCACAGCAGGCCATAGCCCTTGCTCGAGAGCACGAACGGCAGGCTGATCTGGGTATTGACCTGGGTGAGGCGGCGGGGCAGACGGCGAATGTCAAGAGCGCCGTCCTGGAAACATCCCGTGCCGTACAGGCGTTCATCGTCCGGCGAGTCGAAGCTCTGCCCGATACTGAAAGTGGGTTCACCGGCGACCTGGGACGCGGATACTCTGCGCTCGCCCGCCGTTTCCTTGAGAAAGAGATTGCCCTTGCCGTCAAAAAAGCGAATGACGCCGGCCGCATCAATCTCGCATGCGATCCCATCCATTTGAAGGCGTGTTACCCCATTGGCGTCTGTACGCTTCAGTTTTGGCCCGGTGGTCTGCGCCTGAAACATGTCCGGCACGGTCGATTTGAACAATGCGCCCTTCGCCGCGAAGCGGACACGAACAGTGTTGTGATTGAGTGCGGAAACAGCAAGGTCACCGTCCGCCAACGGCACGATAAGGTCCGCGCGCGGCGCATGCGCGGCCTCAGCCTTCGTTACGGTGTTGGCGTAGGTCGTCAAGGCAGCGCCTGAGATCAGCAAATGCCGCCGGGAGGGAAACCTGTGTGTCGTGCCATGCTGTGTCATTCACCTTGCTTCCCTCGGCTGTGGCGGAGTATCGCCGGCCTGCTGCCTTGATACGCAGTCTGCCAATTTATTATCTTGGGTAAAAATATCTTTTATATATAGCACTTATGTCAAGGTCGATCTGCGCAGGTTGCGAATGGTCGGCGGGCCGGCAAGTTCCATGCTGTGACCGGCACGTTCCGCAGTCATGCATCGCGGCGCGTGGCGTAATGCCGGGTCTGATCCCAAAACCCTTGGCCAAATTGCTGAATCGTTGCAAACCATAGGTCTTGCGGGCCGGACGGCGGTACGGCACAAGGATTGTTATGAACGACGTGCTTTTTTCCTCGCTGGTTGAACGGTTGCACAGTTGCGGGCCTGTGCTGAATGCCGGTGCGGCCGACTATACGCTTGAGACCCTGCATGAGGTCGCCAGGGCCGAGGGCTGGCGCGATGTCTTGCAGCAGGCGGAAGACGCCCTCCGCCCGATTGTCGCGGCATCGCCCTATCTGGCAGGCCTGATGCGCCGCGATCCGCAACGCCTGCGCGAAACCCTGATCACCGCGCCGGAAGCGCGGCTGAAGGCGATCCTGCTGGCGACCGAAGCGCTGGAAGCGCAAGCTGCGACCATCGAAGCGCCTGACGTCAACGCCGCCAAAAAGATACTCCGCCATCTCAAGGCCGATACCCACCTCCTGACGGCGCTTGCCGATCTTGGCGACGTCTGGAGCCTCGATCACGTGACCGCGGCCCTGACCCGGTTTGCCGACGCCGTGACCTGCGCGGCCCTGGCCCTGGTGGTCCGTGAAGAGCGCGACAAGGGCCGCCTTCTGCCGCCCGACGACCCCAAGTGGGACAAGGAGATCGGAAGAGCACACGTCTGAACTCCAGTCACGGAAGAGAATCTCGGATTC
>CAMLLA010000194.1 GCA_946480525.1 uncultured Asticcacaulis sp.
GCGGCGCGCCTCTTCGGAACAGCGCTTCTGGTCGTGGATGTAGGGCAGAAGCGCGCGCAGGCGCTGGCCGGCCTTGTCCTCGACCTCGCCACGGAAGAAGTTGACGACGCGCTCGATCAGGCCGGGGACGCTGTCACCGGTCAGGTGCTCGCGCGCTATCTGGCCCAGCATATCGGCGAAGTTGAGCTCTTCCTTCTGTTCCTTGCGGCCGGTGCCCTTGCGTTCCAGTTCGCTGACATTGGCGGCCTGAAGATTGGCTCGGACGCCCAAGAGCGCACGGGCGCCCAAGGCTTCCAGACGCGCCTCTTCCAAGGCGTCGAAGGCCTCGGCGCTCTTGTCGTCGCGCGGACGGGCGCTGGCATGGATTCGGTCGTTGTGGTGAGCAATGCGCAACGCGGCGCGGTCAGCGACGCCACGGATGGCCTGGGCCTGACGCGGCGCCAGGTCGCGCGGCGGGTGCGGCAGGGTCAGCTTGTTGCCGTCACGCTTGGGGCCATCCGAGCCGAAGATGATCTCAAGCTCGGAATCTTCGGCCAGGGCACGGGTGGAGTGCACCAGTGCCTTCTTGAACGGTTCGCTTAAGATGGTCGTTTTGGGCGGCATTTGAGGGCCAGTAGTCCTTTTCTTCGCCTCCCCTATTTATGGGGAGGTGGCATTTTGCCTTGGCAAAATGACGGAAGGGGCTTCTTGCGGACGACGACAAGGGCCCCGCCCACCGTTGCCTTGCAACGGTCCCCCCTCCCCGTAAACGGGGAGGGCGAAGACCGACAGTGCTATATCACCTTTACCTTCAGCGCGCTTTCCTTCACGTCCGTACCGAAGGCGCGCTGGTAGAACTCCGCCAGGGTGTGTCGTTCCAGCTCATCCGACTTGTTCAGGAAGGACAGGCGGAAGGCCAGTTCCGGATCGTCACCGAAGATCAGCGTGTTCTGTGCCCAGGTGATGACCGTCCGCGGGCTCATGACGGTCGAGATGTCGCCATTGGCGAAGGCCGAGCGCGAATAGTCGGCGACGCGCACCATGGCATCGATGATCTGGCGCTTTTCCGGCGTGTTGAACTCCGGCACCTTGGCCAGGACGATCTCGACCTCGGCATCGTGGCTGAGATAGTTGAGCGTGGTGACCAGCGACCAGCGGTCCATCTGGCCCTGGTTGATCTGCTGCGTACCGTGATAAAGGCCGGTCGTATCGCCAAGACCGATGGTGTTGGTCGTCGAGAACAGGCGGAAATGGGCGTTCGGCTTGATGACCTTGTTCTGGTCGAGCAGCGTCAGGCGGCCTTGTGCTTCCAGCACGCGCTGAATGACGAACATGACGTCCGGGCGGCCGGCGTCGTACTCGTCGAAAACCAGGGCGACCGGACGTTGCAGCGCCCACGGCAGGATGCCTTCGCGGAATTCGGTGACCTGCTGGCCGTCCTTGAGCACGATGGCGTCCTTGCCGATCAGGTCGATCCGGCTGACGTGGCTGTCCAGGTTGACGCGGACCAGCGGCCAGTTCAGGCGCGCGGCGATCTGTTCGATGTGGGTTGACTTACCCGTGCCGTGGAAGCCCTGAACCATGACGCGGCGATCGAAGGCGAAGCCGGCACAAATGGCGAGCGTGGTCTGCGGATCGAAGCGGTAGGCAGAATCGATATCCGGAACGTGGCTGTCGCGGTTGGAGAAGGCCGGCACCATCATGTCGGCATCGACGCCGAACACCTCGCGAATGCTGACCTTTTTATCCGGTTTCAGGTTCAGCAACGGATCGGCATATTCAAGATCGGCAGGCATTTCTTGGCTTTCAATCAAACGGAAATATCTGGCTTTCAGCTAGGCCGTTCGCGCAGGCGAAACAACCCTTAATGTTTGCAGTGTGTCATATTTTTTCGCTAAAAATGCCGCCATGACACAGCCCGCGCTCCAGACCGACAGACCTGCCTCCGATCCCAACCGCACGCTGGTTAAAACCTTCCTGCGGGCGATAGAAGACGGCGATCTCGACACCATCGTTTCGTGCTACCATCCAGACGTCAAACACACTGAATGGCCGAATGCGCTGCGGAAAGAGGGCGTTGTGTCCGGCATCGAAGAAATCAAGGCGGCCTTTCATCGCGGCAGGACGGCGGTGAAGAACCAGACCTTCCACATCAACGCCCTGATCTGTGATGGCGATGTCGTGGCGGCGGAATGCCTGTGGCGCGGCGTGCTGAATGTCGATTTCGGCAAGCTGCAAGCCGGCGACACGATGACGGCGCACGTGTGCAGCGTGTTTGAACTGCGTGACGGCAAGATCTTCCGCCAGCGCAATTACGACTGCTTCGAGCCGTTCGCTTAAGCACAACCCCGAAAGTGGTCCCGGTTTCGGGATAGGTTGCGCGCCAGAAATCAGTCTTCGTCGGGGTACTGATAGCTTATCAACTTGTTGAGAAACGGCGCGGCGTCGATGTCGTCGAGTGTCTGACGCACCGGCCAGTCATCGATGTGATCCATCCACGGAATGCGCCTTTCGACGCCGAACTGGATGTTGGGTTCGATGCGTTCGGGATGATCGAAGGCGCCGATCGCGACGGCCAGGCCGTCCGGCGCCTCATAGGTCAATGGCGTGCCGCAGTCCGGGCAAAAGCCGCGCTGAACAAAATTGGAACTTTGAAAGCGCTTGGGTTCGCCTTCGTCCAGGTGAGGGCCCCCTCCGGGAGAGAAACCAGGGGCGCGAAGACATTGCCGAACGCCTTTTGACACATGCGGCAATGACAGACCGACGCCTGGCCCAGCGGACCGGAGACTTCGAAGCGCACCGCGCCGCACTGGCATCCGCCTTTTGAAAGTGTCATTGCGTCCTCATCTTGGCAGGGTTGGCTGGCCTGCCTATATGAAGCCACCACCCGAAAGCGGCAACAGGACAACCTATGACGCACGAAGCGCTCGACAATCCCGTCTGGCACGCCCTCACGACCCGCCACGCCCACCTGGCGGAAGGCAAGCCGCCAGTGTTGCGTTATCCCGCTGATGTGTCGCCGTTCGCCGCGTTCGAGACGCCCGAGGCTTTGGAGCATCTCGGCGATGTCGTGCCGGAAGGCGGCAATGCGGTTGTCTGGGCCGACGCCGCCCTGCCCGCCCCGCCCGGGCTTGAGCGCCTGACGGCGTTCGACGTGATGCAACTGGTCGCCGACGATTTCCGGCCGTCGAAGATAACGGCAGACATTCGCCCACTGACGAAGGCTGACGTGCCCGACATCCTGGAACTGACAGGGCTAACACGGCCCGGTCCGTTCGGCACGCGCACCATCGAGAAGGGCGATTTCGTCGGTGTCCGCGACAATGGCCGGCTGATCGCCATGGCCGGCGAGCGCATGTGCCTGCCGGGCTATACCGAAATCACCGCCATCTGCACGCACCCGGATTATCAGGGGCGCGGGCTGGCCAAGCAACTGATCACCGTCATGGGGAACAAGATCAAGGCGGAAGGCCGCATTCCCTTCCTGCACTCCTTGCCCGACAACGAATCCGCCTTGCGCGCTTATGCCGCCACTGGCTTCAAGCCACGCCGCATGTGGCAGGTCAACCTGTTCGGCCGCGCCGGTGCAGGATCAGACAGCGATGGCTATTTCGTCGGACGCTAAAGCCACGCACACCGGCGAGTAAAAGCCGTCAAATTGGATGAGATGCTAGCTGGCTAGCGCCGGCTGTATTCTTATACAGCCAAGCGACGACCGCGACGCAGATCGCCGATTTCACGGCTTTTACGAGGTCTGCATCTTTTTGAGGACCTTGTAAGCTTTAATTACTCTCTGCAGCTTGTCCTCGGCCGAACGGTCGCCGCCGTTATTGTCCGGGTGGCAGCGCTTCAGCAGTTCGGTGTAGCGGACGCGAATCTGGTCCCAGGTCGCGCCGGCTTCGAGATCGAGGTCGGCAAAGGCCTGGCGTTCGATCTTGCCGTACTGCTTCTCAGCCGGCACAGCCTTGTCGCGATTCGGCGACGCGCCGGCGCCAAAGACGCTGTGCGGATCGTACATGCCGGCGCCCTTGGTGCCCTTGGTCGTGAAGTTGGCGGCTTCACGCGACTGACGCGACGCCCGGAAGGCCCAGGTTGGGCGGCCGCCGGTGGCGATAGCTTCGCGATGGCTGCGCGCCTCGCCTTCGGACATGCCGGAGAAGAAGTTCCAGTTCTTGTTGTACTCGCCGGCGTGAAGCTGGCAGAAGTTATAGAACTCGTTCATCATTTCGCGTGACTTCGGCGCACGCGCCGTCGCTGCCTTATGGCACTCCGGCCATTCACAAGGCTTCTGGCCCGGCTTGAGCTGTAACACGTCGTCTTCCGGACGGCGCGTTTGGTCCTCGCCTTCCTTGGGAGGGCGAATGCGCATGTCCATAAAACGCGGCTTGTACTTGAATCCATCGCTCATATGATGAGATAGCACCCTGAAAGCATAACAACTGCTGAATTATATCTGACGTGTGAGGCCGAAAATGGGTGAAATCGCTGACCGTATCCGATCAAAGCTGGAAGCCGCCCTTAGCCCGGTGCGCCTTGATATCCAAGACGACAGCGCCAAACATAGTGGGCATTCGGGCGCGCGTGAAGGGGGCGAGAGTCATTTTTCCGTGCTAATTGTTTCAGATGCCTTCGAAGGCCTCAACCGCGTGGCTCGCCAGCGGCGCGTCAACACCATCCTGGCCGAAGAATTGGCTGGTCCGGTCCATGCCCTCAGCATTCAGGCGAAAACACCGGCTGAGGCGTAAAGCCCACAGTTCTGAAAATCCTCCGCCTAAGTCTTGACGCTTAAAGGCGCGCGCCGTAATGGCCCAGCCGTGCCAATGGTGCTTCCCGAAGGGGAAGATAATAGGGAACCGGGTGAAGATCCCGGACTGTCCTCGCAACTGTAAGCGTTGAGCCCGCCGCCACACGTCACCTGTTATTCATGGGGAAGACGGCGTCGGGCGATTGAAACGCAAGTCAGGAAACCTGCCGTGGCTGTCGTCCTTTGCCGGGTCGAGGTGTGCCGGGCGAACGAGAAGCCTCTCGAAAGACGATGTGTTTGTGAGCCGTAGTCCCCGGACTGTCGGTTCTCGTCTTCTGGCGGAAAGAAACCGTTCCATGTTGAAGAAGATCCTTACGCTCGGCGCGTCTGCGCTGGCGCTCCTCTCCCCTGCTTTTGCCCACGCCGATGGCGAAGACGTCATCGTCACCGTGACGCGCGAAGCCTTGCCGGTCTCCAAGATCGGACAGGCCGTCGATGTCCTGACGGAAAAGGACATCAAGTCCTATCAGTCGCTCTCGGTCAGCGACCTGCTGTCGCGCACCACGGACCTGCATATTGTCGCGAACGGCGGTCCTGGGGCGTCGGGCGCTTCCAGCATCCGCGGCTCCGGCGCCGACCAGGTGCTGTACCTCCTCGACGGCATTGCCCTGAATGACCCGTCGCAAGTCGGCGGCGGCGTCGATCTCGGCGTGCTGTCGACGGGCGACGCTGAACGCATCGAAGTCCTGCGCGGGCCTTTGTCGACCCTGTGGGGCTCGGGCGCGGTCGGAGGTGTCGTCAGCATTACCACCCGCCGCGCGACAAAACCGCTTGAAGGCGACCTGGCCGTCGAAGGTTTCGACCACTATGCCTCAGCGCGCCTGGGGATCGGCGGCAAGGCCGGCCGTCTCAACTGGCGCGTCTTTACCTCCGGCCTCAACGATCGCGGCGTGTCCGCCGCCGCCTCCGGCAGCGAAGCCGACGGCTTCACGCAAACACAACTGAGCGCCCGCGCCAGTTACGCCCTTACGGACGCCGTCACCCTGACCGGTCTCGCCGCGCGCACCCACAATTACAGCGAAGTTGACGGCTATGACGCGTTCTTCAATTTCACCGACACGGATGAAACATCTCTGAGCGATACGACGCTGGCGGCTCTTGGCGTTACCGCGCGGTTCGAGCGGATCGAACACACCCTGTCGGTCAGCGCGACGCAAACGGAGCGCAATCTTTATGACCCCACCCGCACCCCGACGTTCGAAGGCAGGGGCCGGTCGCTGACTGCCGACTACCACCTCGTCTATCGCGTCTCCGATGCCGCGCGGATCCTGGCGGGTCTTCGCCATCAGCAGGACGACATGCGCACGGAATCGACCTGGACGCCGCAACAGTCGGCCGACCAGAATTTGAGCAGTGTCTACGGCCAGGTGCGTCACGATTTCGGCGCGACGACGGTCGCCGTCAGCGCCCGCCACGACGAATCGTCGAGCTTCGGCGGCCAGGACATCCTCCAGGCGTCCGTCGCCGTGCCGTTCGGCAACTGGCGTTTCCACGCCAGCGCCGGTCAGGGCGTCAAGGTACCGAGCCTCTACCAGCTCTATAGCGACTACGGCAATCCTGGCCTGAAGCCGGAAAAAGCCCTGACCCTGGACGGCGGTCTGGACTACAGCTTCGCCACCGGCCAGGTGTCCGTGACCACGTTCACGCGCAGTATCGACAACCTGATCGGCTTCGATTCATGCTGGCCGGCGGCCGCCGCCCAGTGCACGACCCACCCGTTCGGCTTCTACGACAATATCGACAAGTCCGAAGCCAGCGGACTGGAGGTCGAGTGGACGCAGGACTTCGGCGACCGCCTGCACGTCCGGGGAAATGCGACCGCACTCCACACCCGTAACGACTCCGCTGGACTGGAAGGCAAGGAGCTGGCGCGCAAGCCGAACCTGCTGACGAATTTCGATCTCAGCTACGACGCAAGCCCGGACCTCAGCCTGGCGATCGGCCTGCGCCATGCCGGTGATGCGTTCGATAACGCGGCAAATACCGTGAAGCTGGATGCCTATACGGTTGCCGACCTGCGCGCCCGGTACCAGCTGAACGACCGTGTCGAGCTCTATGCGCGGATCGAAAACCTGACCGATCAGGCATTCGAGACGGCGGCAGGCTACGGTCAGCTTGGACGCAGGCTTTGGGTTGGGGTGCGCACGCGCCTTTTCTAAAAAAGCAATGCGGAAGCCCTTTGCGGCTTGGTAAAGCGTTGAAATAATCGCCTGGATATAAATGAAAAACGTATTGTGCGTTGCGATCAAAAATGCTTCCGTAGCGCCGTTACTTTAATTATTGCCGGGCGCTTTCAGGCCGTCGGACGTTCCAACCCGTCCGGCGGTCTTATAGCATCTCAATCGTGGTCAGACCGGCCACCCGTCCGATTTTCCACCGGTTTTCGCCACGACTTCCACACCTTCGATGCGCATGGACTTATCGACCGCCTTCAGCATGTCATAGAGGGTCAGGCCAGCCACACTGACCGCCGTCAGCGCCTCCATCTCCACCCCTGTCTGTCCCGATGTCCGGACCTCGGCTGAGATATCGAACCCCGGGAGGCCGGTATTTTCCGTGATGACGACCGCGACCTTGGTGAGCGACAGCGGATGACAGAGCGGGATAAGGTCCGCCGTCCGTTTGGCGGCCATGATTCCTGCCAGTTCCGCCGTCGTGATGACCGCGCCTTTCGGCGTCCGGCCCTCACGCACCCGTGCGAGGGTCTCCTCGGCACAGACAAGCCTGCCTTGCGCCCTGGCGGTGCGCGCGGTCACTGCCTTGTCAGAGACGTCGACCATACGGGCGCGCCCGGCTTCGTCGAGATGCGTCAGGTCACTCATGTCCACCTCTTCAAATCCTGGCTGTCAACAGCACGCGGCTCAATCCAGTGTTCGCCGTCCTTGCCAGCTTCGCGCTTCCACAGGGCGGCTTCGGACTTAAGCCTGTCCATGGCGTAGTCCGCCGCTTCAAAGGCCGCGCGGCGATGCGCGCTTGCGGCGG
>CAMLLA010000195.1 GCA_946480525.1 uncultured Asticcacaulis sp.
AGATGGCCGAGCGCGGCGAGCTGCCGTTCCCCGCCATCAACGTCAACGACAGCGTGACCAAGTCGAAGTTCGACAACCTCTATGGCTGCCGCGAGTCGCTGGTCGACGCCATCCGTCGCGCCACCGACGTCATGCTGGCCGGCAAGGTCGCGGTCGTGCTTGGTTACGGCGACGTCGGCAAGGGCTCGGCCGCGTCTTTGCGTAACGGCGGCGCGCGCGTCATCGTCACCGAAATCGACCCGATCTGCGCCCTTCAGGCCGCGATGGAAGGCTACGAAGTCCGCACCGTCGAGGAAGTCGCCGCCTATGGTGATATCTTCGTCACCGCTACCGGCAACAAGGACGTGCTGCGCCTGGAACACATGCGCGCCATGAAGCACAACGCCATCGTCTGCAACATCGGCCATTTCGACTCGGAAATCCAGATCGCCGCCCTGCGCAATCTGAAATGGGATGAGATCAAGCCGCAGGTCCACCACGTCGAATTCGCCGACGGCAAGAAGATCATCGTCCTGTCGGAAGGCCGTCTGGTCAACCTCGGCAACGCCACGGGTCACCCCAGCTTCGTCATGTCGGCCAGCTTCACCAACCAGACGCTGGCGCAGATCGAGCTATGGACCAACGGCAAGTCCTACGAGAACAAGGTCTATACCCTGCCTAAGCGCCTCGACGAAAAGGTCGCCCTGCTGCACCTCGAAAAGCTGGGCGCCAAGCTGACGACGCTGAATGCCGAACAGGCCGACTATATCGGCGTACCGGTCGAAGGTCCGTTCAAGCCGGAACACTATCGGTATTGATCATGGAGGGAAGCTTCAATAATTTGAAGCTTCCTTACACGGGGGGCGATATGAACGGGAACACTTTTCGACCTGAAAAAATTACCAGTCCATTCCAGCTGATGGCGGCGTGGTTTTTAATGCTGACTGTGCTTGTCTCAATATTGTTGGCCGCTGCCATGAACATTAGAAGCCCAGCTTGGGCGGGTGGCTATTTAGTAATTTTCTCGACAATACTTATAATAATAGTTATCGCATGTGTTCTTCTTATGTTGACGGCGTTTAGGCCGCATTTGCAAGACGGAAAAGAATATGCTCAGTGGTTAAAAGATAAAAATGTTTACTCAAGGATAATACAGAAAGACAATTTTGTATATTCTCGTGAATTGAGTTCAGTTGAAAGTGAGTATATTGTTCCCATTTCTACTAGAGCAAATAGTAAGACGTTAAAAATACCGGTAAGTGTTAGTAATATATCTGGATCAGATTCTTTAGTATCAAGTTTAAATGATAGTAATTTTTCGGCTAGTGTATATGACTCTTCGTTATCTGCGGAGTATGAAGGGACAGAAAATCACGAAGCGATATGGATAGGATATAGAGTACCTGCAAAAAGAGTCGTAGAAGCGATAAAAATTGCGAAAGCACATTGGCCGCATTTAAAATATGTAGAACTTTCTAACGATGGGAAAAGTACTCCGCCTGATGAAGTTCATAGCCAAATTTATATTGGCGGGGCTACAGCTACGGCTATTGAGAATGATCTGAAAGCTTGGAGTGATGATGATTTTAATGAGTTGGAAAAACACACAACGAGAAACCAGCTGCATGCGTTTATAAGAAAAATGTATGGTTCCTCTGCAAGTTACTAACTATTTGAATTGCGAGTCTGACACTGATTACTTGCAGGATTTGTTTATAAAGGTTTTTAATGACCTTCATATGCGCTTGATATGGCAGGAAATTAAATGAGGGGATTTTCAAAGCTATCAAATTTTGAATGTCATATTCCCCTCATTGGTCTCCTTATATAACCAGCTAAAAAAGTTATTTGAAGTCCGCCGGAATGTCGCCGCCGCGATCTTCAAGTTCCCGCATCGTGGCCCGCAGGAGTGTTGCGTCGCTGGCGTTTTCGGCCATGCCGAGTTCGCGCGCCAGGGCTTCTCGCGTTTCCTGTGCAGGCTCGACGCCACATAGGGTCAAGAGATCGTCCAGGGACTGTCGCCAGTTCAGTTCCCGTCCCTCCATGGCCGCTGCGTAGTCGAGAACGGCTTCGACATCGACGCGTTCCATAAGCGGCACCAGGGGCGGTGCGCCCAAGGGCGCGGTCATGCTGCCTGCGGGTTCCAGCGCAGCCGGTTCCATCACGGGCGGCGGTGTTTCCTGATCCAGCGTCGGCGCCTCGTCACGATGGCTGAAGATGAAGTCCTCGATGGCTTCGAAGACGGTCGCATAGAAGGTCGCCATGGCCTAGTCCTTCAGGTTGGCCGGCACCTGGCCGCCCGACTTTTCCAGTTCGCGCATCACCGCCTTGTGCAGCCAGATATTCATGGTGGCGGAGTCGTTCATATCGCCGGTATAGCCCAGTTCCTGCGCCAGTTCCTTGCGGTTCTGCAGGCTGGAATCGATGCCGCACAGCTTCATCAGGTCGACGATCGACTGGCGCCAGTTCAATTCCTGGCCGGCTTCACGCGCTTCCTGGTCTAGGATGGCTTCGATGTCGACGCGCTCCTGTAATCCGACCTGTGCGGCAGCAGGGTTGGTGGCCTGGACCGATGGCGCGGGTTGAGCCGGAGCGGCAGGTGTTGCCGGACGGGGTGCGGCGGTTGCGGGCGCTGCCTGGGCCTGTCCCGACTTGCCAACGCTGATGAACTTCTTGCCGAAGAGGAAGTCCTTGATCGAACTGAAAACACCCATGTGAAGCTCCCAAAAAATCAAAGCCCCCATGGATGATGTGTCGCGCAGTTCACCATAAAATTACGATAGCGACTTGCCGTGCAGACGCTTGTGAAATGCAGGTGTAGTCTCACTGGCCATCCGGTCGGCCATTTCACGCACACGGCTTTCGGCGGTCGAAATCATGTCCGGGATAAGCCCCGCTTCGGGCAGGTTCTTCCAGTATTTCTTCGGCATGTGGGTTTGCATGGATTTCACCTTAAGCCGCGCCGGATTGAAGATATTGGCGAAATAGGTCCGCCACAGGTCGTCGGTTTCATCGCTGAGGTCAGGACGGGCGGCAGGTTCGTCATCGACGCGTAAGCTTTCGCCGTCCCATGAGGCGGTGCTCTTGGGCGTGGCGATCACCCAGTCCATGTCGCCGAACCGTCTTCGGAAGAAGGGTGCGGTGCGCTGGACGATATGGTGGTCGGGTTCGAACCAGGCGACAAAGGCGCGCCGCGCTGTATCGGACGGCACTTCCTTGAAGCGGACAAAGGCCGTCATCTTGTGTTCGTCGCGATGGACGGACTTGACCATCATGCGGGCACGCGACAGGTCCGGGTCGGACGGGATTTGCAGCAGCGATTTTTCGGTTTGCAGCCGCCACAGCAGACGATAGGCGAGGGTGAAGCGTATGGAATCGCTGTGGCAGATCAGTTGTTGAGCCAGGTTTATAAAGGTTTTGGGTACTGTAAAGGAAGAGGCCCCGCCCACCATCTGCTGACGCGGGTCCCGCTCGCGGGCGAAAGCTGTACTTTCGCCTCGCTCGACCCCGCAAAGCCGGGAGGGCGAAGAGAACAAATCTTCCAACTTATCTTCTGCTACCCACTCAACATCGCGCGGCAGGGTGCCGTGGCGTAGTAAGTCGCGCGCAGCGGTGCGCCATTCGCCAAAATCCCCACGGCCGCGCAGGACGACCTTCATAGCAGCTCCAGTTGCTGCGGCTTCGGCATCATCATTTCGCGCAGGTCGCTGCGGTCGATCAGCTTCACCGGTGTCCAGGCATGCGCCGTGACAAAGGGCTGGACCTTTTTTACGGACACTTTCAGCCGTTTCAAATCATCGAGACCCAGCCGCTTGTGGGCGCGGCCCGCGATGATGGCATCGACCGTCTTGACGCCAAATCCCGGTACCCGCAGCAGCATTTCTCGGTCGGCCGTATTGATGTCGACGGGAAAGCGGTGGCGATTGGCGAGCGCCCAGGACAGCTTGGGATCGATAGACAGATCGAGCATGCCGTCGGGCCGCGACGCCGTGATTTCGCCGATTCCAAAGCCGTAGAAACGATAGAGCCAGTCGGCCTGATAGAGCCGGTGTTCACGCATCAGGGGCGGCTTGATCAGCGGCAGGGTCTTCGACGCATCCGGAATGGGGCTGAAGGCGGAATAGTAGACGCGGCGCAGGGCGTAGCTGCCATAGAGCTTGGCGCTGGTCCCTAAGATGGTCGCGTCGCTGGCCTCATCGGCGCCGATGATCATCTGGGTGCTCTGGCCGGCGGGCACGAAGGTTTTGCGCCGTTTGGTGTAGGTTGGTTCCGAAGCCGCGTCGATCTTGCTTTTCAGGTCACCCATCGAGCGGCGGATATTGGCCGGGTGCTTCTGCGGCGCGAAGGCCTCGACCCCGGCATCGGTCGGCAGTTCGATATTGATCGACAGGCGGTCGGCATAGAGCCCGGCTTCTTCGATCAGGGCCGCCGACGCTTCCGGGATGGTCTTCAAGTGGATGTAGCCGCGAAAGCCATGGGTGACCCTCAGGTCGCGGGCAATGCGCACCATCTGTTCCATCGTGTAGTCGGCGTTGCGGATAATGCCCGACGACAGGAACAGGCCTTCGATATAGTTGCGGCGGTAGAATTCCAGGGTCAGCCAGACGACTTCCTGCGGTGTAAACCGCGCGCGTTCGACATTGCTGGATGAGCGGTTGATGCAATAGGCGCAGTCATAGATGCAGAAATTGGTCATCAGGATCTTGAGCAGCGATATGCACCGCCCGTCCGGGGCATAGGCATGGCAGATGCCGGACCCTTCGGTCGAGCCAATGCCGCCGGCACTGGAATCGCGCTTCGTGGTCCCTGAAGACGCGCAACTGGCGTCGTACTTGGCGGCATCGGACAGGATGGCCAGCCGCTCCTTGATACTCTTTTTCATAACATGTTCATGTTATGTTCTTTGGGGGGTGTGGTCAATCTAAATTCCCTCTCCCCGCTTGCGAGGAGAGGGTAGGCGCCGGGCGGCGAGCCTGAGGGGCAATTGAAAGAAGTGGCGCACGCGGAAACAGCTTTGCCCCTCATCCGGTCCTACGGACCACCCAACGCTGGCGAAAGCTGTACTTTCGCTGGCGCTATACCCCGCAAGCAGGGAGAAGGAATTATTTCGGCTTTTTAAACCGCAATGTCATGCGGTCGGACTCACCGATGGCGTCGAACCTGGCGCGTTCGGCGTCTGTGAGCTTCTTATCGCCTTCGCTGCTTTTGCGGATCGGCGGCAGGGTCCAGACGCCGAACGGATGGTCGCGCGTGTCCTTGGGGTTGGCGTTGATCTCCGACTTGCCGTCCAGCACAAAGCCGGCCTTCTTCGCCGCTTCGATGACGTAGGATTCCGGCACATAGCCCGTGCCGGCCTTGGGGTCCGAACCTTCCGGCGCGCGATGCTGCTCGACCGCCAGGATGCCGCCGGGTTTCAGGGCCTTGTAGAAGGCGCTCATGAAGTTGTCGGTCGTTTCGCCCTGGCGCGCCCAGTTGTGATAGGCGCGCGCCACCAGGACCATGTCGGCCGAGTTGGCGGGCAGGGAGGTAAAGTCATCGCCTTTCAGCGTATAGGCCTTGACCTCGCCGAAGATCGATTTGTCAGCGACTTCCTTCCAGAAGTTGGCATCGTTGGTGTTCGGCATGGCGGCGGCGTAGACGCCTCCGGTGGCCTTGGCGTAGGGCGCCAGGATCTCTGTCCACCAGCCGCGTGCGCCGGGATTGACCTCAAGGATAGTCATGCCGGGCTTCAAGCCCCAGAAGGTGAGTGACTCGACCGGGTGGCGCTGATTGTCGCGCGCCTTGTTTTCCGGGGCGCGCCACGCGCCAGCAACAGCATCCTGCAAGGCTTTGTCCTGGGACATTGCCGGTGCACAGGCCAGCAGGCTCATTCCGATAACTGCCGATAAAACGTTACGCCGAACCAGGGTCATTGTGGTCTCTCCCATCTGTGCCGCCGATGTGCCGGCGCGTCGTGGTGTCTAGTCACCGGGTTTGCAAATCAAAGTCAATTACGCTTACATTAAACCTATGACAGATACGGACATGGTCGTGGTTTCCGTCGCCTGCGGATCGGACGAAGAAGCGCAAAACCTGGCGCGGTTGCTGATCGAACACCGGCTGGCGGCTTGCGTGCAAAGCCACGCGATTACCAGCACTTATCGCTGGGACGACAAGATCGAAACCGCGCCCGAAATCATGTTGACCATAAAGACATTGGCCGGTCGCTTACCGGCGCTGGAAAGATTGATCCGCGCACATCACAGTTACGACGTTCCGGAAATCATTGCGGTGCCAATGGTCTGGGCTTCGGACGGCTATGCCCAGTGGCTGCGCGACAGCGTGCGCTCCGGATAGGTTCCTGCGAGACCGCTCCGACCTTAGGAACGGTGAGGGCGTCAAAGCGGCCTCGCAGGGGATGTGGCATTATTGGTAGCGCTAACATAGCGCGGTTTGCGCCGGGAATGCAACAGGCGAATGTGCATACGCGAAACCGTGATTGAAGAGACTCTTCCCGCGCGATAAGGGTTAGGTCTGGTTTGTGGAAAAGGTTGGATCATGGTTGAGATCGGCGGTGTCTGTCCGGAGAAGTTTGCGCGCGTCAAGGACGCCTTCGCCGAAAACTTCAGCAACGGTCCAAACGGGCTGACCGAGCGCGGGGCACGCTTCTCTGCCGTGGTCGGCGGCGAAACCGTCCTCGACATCTGGGCAGGATCGGCCGATCGCGAAGGCGCAAAGCCGTTTGACGACAAGACGCTGACGCCGATCTTCTCGACGGGCAAGGCGGTCATGGCCACCCTGGTCGCACGCCTGGTCGAGAAGGGAAGGCTCGACTATGAAACGCCAGTCGCCCACTACTGGCAGGAGTTCGGCCAGGCAGGCAAGTCGCGCATCACGGTCGGACAGCTGATCTCGCACCAGGGCGGCTTGCCCGGTTTCGTGCCGGCGAAGGACCCGTCGATCTGGTTCGACGTCCAGGCGACGCTGGATGCGCTGTGCGCCCAGGAGCCTTTGTGGTCGCCAGGCCAGGGTTCGGGCTATCATCCCGTCACCGGCGGCTATCTGGTCAACGAGCTGCATAAGCGCGTTGATGGCCGCTCGCTGGGTACGGCGCTGCGCGACGATTTCGCCAGCAAGTACGGTCTCGACCTGATGATCGGCACGCCGGACAGCGAAGCGCCGCGCATCGCTGCCCTGCAAAAGCCGTCGTCTCCGCCCGATCTCGGCGCGATCGACAAGATCAAGCAGGCGGCCTTCCTGGACAGGGGCTCGGCGCCCGGCGGTCGCGGGTCCGACGACTGGCGCCGCATGGAGATTCCGTCCGCCAATACGCATGGCACGGCTCTGGCCCTGGCGCGGTTTCTGGGCATCATCGCCAATGGCGGCTATATGGGCTCTGACCGTATCCTGTCGGTTAATACGCTGGGGAGTGCGACGCGCGAACGCGTCTATGGCCAGGACCGCGTCCTGCCCTTCCGCCTGAGCTGGGGCGCTGGCTTCCTGCGCAATCGCGGCATTCATATCTACGGGCCGAACGAGCGGGCGCTCGGCCATTCGGGCTGGGGCGGATCGTGCGTGATGGCCGATCCCGACCGCAAGCTGTCGGCCGCCTATGTCATGAACCGCCAGTCGTCCTACCTGATCGGCGACCCGCGCGCCGTTAAGCTGATCGACGCGCTGTATCAGTGTTTGTGAGGTAAGAGGCCCCACCACCATCTGCTGCGTAGATGGTCCCCCTCCCCATCGCTTCGCGACAGGGAGGAGTGATCGCGCTCTGTATCTCCTCCCTGTCGCGAA
>CAMLLA010000196.1 GCA_946480525.1 uncultured Asticcacaulis sp.
TTCCGCATCAACGCCGAGAACATGGGCCAGTTCGAGCGGACGCTGATCATCGCCGACAAGGGCGCCTATGTGTCCTATCTCGAAGGCTGCACGGCGCCGATGCGCGACGAAAACCAGCTGCACGCGGCGGTGGTCGAGCTGATCGCGCTCGACGACGCCGAGATCAAATATTCGACCGTGCAGAACTGGTATCCCGGCGACGAGAACGGCAAGGGCGGCATCTACAACTTCGTCACCAAGCGCGCCGATTGCCGCGGCGCGCGCTCGAAAGTGTCGTGGACCCAGGTCGAAACGGGCTCGAACATTACCTGGAAATACCCGTCGTGCATCCTGCGCGGCGACGACAGCGTCGGTGAATTCTACTCGATCGCCGTCACCAATGGCGCCCAGCAGGCCGATACCGGCACCAAGATGATCCATCTTGGCAAGAACACGCGCTCGCGCATCATCTCCAAGGGCGTGTCAGCCGGAAAGTCGTCCAACACCTATCGCGGACTGGTCTCGGCGCACGCCAAGGCGACCGGCGCGCGCAACTTCACCCAGTGCGACAGCCTGCTGATCGGCAAGACCTGCGCGGCGCACACCGTGCCCTACGTCGAGGCCGACACCGCCAAGGCGCAGTTCGAGCACGAGGCGACGACGACGCGCCTGTCGGAAGATCAGCTCTTCTACGCCATGCAGCGCGGGCTTTCACAGGAAGAGGCGGTTGCATTGCTAGTCAACGGTTTCGTCCGCGACGTGTTGCAGGAACTGCCGATGGAATTCGCCGTCGAGGCCCAGAAGCTGGTCGCCATCAGCCTTGAGGGGAGTGTGGGGTGACATCGGTTGTTCAGCGGAACCCCCTTGTGCTTGCCTTTGCAGCGGCAGTCGCCGTGGCACTCGTCTACCCGTTCCGATATGAGGGCGTGCAGTACGGTGTCTTGTTTGGCTTGGCCATTGCGATGTGGCTGGGGCTTGTCGTCGTCAGCTTCCGCGCCAAAACTTGGAAAGGCGCAGTCGCTCTCGGTGTTCCCGTCGCGCTGGTCATCCCGTATTTTGCAGTCCTGATTAGCGTCGGCTGCTTTTTCTTTGAGCTATGTGTCTCCTAGGACGTTCAATGCTTTTTATCCAAAACCTATCCGCCGCCGTTGACGCGAAAACCATCCTGAAGGGCCTGACGCTCGAAGTGCCGGCCGGCGAAGTTCACGCCATCATGGGCCCGAACGGCGCCGGTAAGTCGACGCTCGGCTATGCGCTGGCGGGTCGCCCCAACTACGACATCACCGGCGGCAGCGTTACCTTCAACGGCGAAGACCTGCTCGACAAGGAAGTGCACGAGCGCGCCGCGGCAGGCCTCTACCTGTCCTTCCAGTATCCGCTCGAAATCCCGGGCGTGCCCGCCCTGACCTTCCTGCGCACCGCGCTCAATTCGCAGAAGAAGCTGCGTGGCGAAACCGAAGTCACCGCGCCGGAATTCCTGAAAAAGGTCCGCGAAGTCGCCAAGTCCCTGCGCATCGACATGGACATGCTCAAGCGCCCGCTCAATGTCGGCTTTTCCGGCGGCGAAAAGAAGCGCATGGAAGTCCTGCAGATGGCCATGCTGGAGCCGAAGTTCCTGATCCTCGACGAGACGGACTCTGGCCTCGACATCGACGCGCTGAAGGTCGTGTCGGACGGCGTCAACGCCCTGCGCGCGCCGGACCGTGGCATGCTGGTCATCACCCACTATCAACGCCTGCTCGATCACATCAAGCCAGACCGCGTCCACGTCCTGGTCGGAGGCCGGATCGTCCGTTCGGGCGGTCCGGAGCTGGCGCTCGAACTCGAAGCCAATGGCTACGACCAGTATCTGGGAGTTGCGGCGTGAGCCTGCCAAGCAGCTTGAAACAGCTCGATATCTTCGACCCGTCGTCCTACCCGACGCGCCGCGACGAGGAGTGGAAGTACTCCGACCTGTCGCGTGCCTTGCGCGTCGTGCCACAAGCCGATGAGGTGCGTCACGTCGCAGACCGGATCGACGTCCCGGCGGGTGAAACCGTGATGCGCTTCGAGACCAGCACGGGCGCTGCGGCTGTCACGCGCGAAGACCTGCATTTTTCGCTGGGCGAAGGCGCAAAGCTGACCCGCGTCGTCATCCTCGACGAGCCCGAAGATGCCGTTTCGATCCGCCGCTCGACCGTTGAGACCGCGCCCGGCAGCGTCTTCAAGCAATACGTCTTTTCGACCGGCGCCAAGTTCCAGCGCTTCGAGACCCACGTCACTCACGCCGGCCACGGCGCTGAGGTCGAGCTGAACGGCGCTTACCTGCTGAAGGACAAGCGCCACTTTGACCTGACGACGCGCGTCAATCACGCTGAGGTCAACGGCGTCACCAACCAGATCATCAAGGGCCTCGTCCGCGATCAGGCTACAGGCGTCTTCCAAGGCCGCATCTATGTCGAACGCGGCGCCGACGGTACCGATGCGCGCATGCGCCATCAGGCCTTGATCCTGAACGACGGCGCCCACGTTCGCGCCAAGCCCGAGTTGGAAATCTACGCCGACGACGTGCAATGCGCCCACGGCAACACCATCGGCGCCCTGGACGAATCCGCTTTGTTCTTCTGCCAGTCGCGCGGCATGGACGAAGCCACGGCCCGCGCGCTGCTGACCCATGCCTTCGTTATGCCGGTCGCCGAAGCGATCGAAGACGAAGCGCTGCGGGCCAAGGTCCTCGAATTCCTGGAGCGCGAGGCGGAGACATATCATGCCGTTTGATGTCGCCCGCGCCCGTGATGACTTTCCGATCCTGAGCCGCCAGATCAACGATAAACCGTTGATCTATCTCGACAGCGGCGCATCGGCACAGAAGCCCAATGCCGTCATCGACGCCATGAGCCACGCCATGCGCCATTCCTATGCCAATGTGCATCGGGGCCTGCACCGCCTGGCCAATGAGACGACCGACGCCTATGAGGCCGGCCGCGAGACCGTGGCGCGCTTCATCAAGGCCGATGTCAACGAAATCGTCTTCACCAAGTCGGCGACCGAGGCGATGAACCTGATTGCCTCGAGCTTCGGCGACCGCCTGAAGCCCGGCGATGTCGTGCTGACGACCGAGATGGAGCATCACGCCAATATCGTGCCTTGGTACATGCTGGCCGAACGCAAGGGCGTGACGCTGCAATACGTGCCGATCCTCGATGACGGGGCGCTCGACATGGCGGCGTTCGACGCCATGCTGACCGATCGCGTCAAACTGGTCGCCGTCACCCATATGTCGAATGTGCTGGGCACAATCAACCCGATCGCGGATATCATCCAGAAGGCCCATGCGGTCGGCGCCATAGCCGTCATCGATGGTGCGCAAGGCATCGTCCACCTCGATGTCGATGTGAAGGCGCTGGACGCGGATTTCTACGTCTTTTCGGCGCACAAGCTCTATGGCCCGACTGGCCTCGGCGTCCTTTACGGCAAGGCCGACATCCTCGCTGACATGCCGCCTTACCAGGGCGGCGGCGAGATGATCGCCCGCGTCACCAAGGAAAAGATCACTTGGAACGAGCCGCCGCATCGCTTTGAGGCAGGCACGCCGGCCATCCTCGAAGTTATCGGACTTAAGGCCGCTATCGACTGGCTCCAGCAATTCGACCGCGCCGAGGTCGTCGCGCATGAACACGCGCTTTATCAACGCGCCTATGACCGGCTGACCCAGATCAACAGCCTGCGCGTCCATGGCACGGCCGAAGGCAAGGGTTCCATCTTGACCTTTAGCTTGGGGGCAGCGCACGCCCACGACGTGGCGCAGATCCTCGACCGCTATAATGTCGCCGTGCGCGCCGGCACCCATTGCGCCGAACCGCTGATGACGCGGCTGGGCGTGACCTCTACCGTGCGGGCATCCATCGCCCTATATAATACCGAAGACGAGATCGACGTTCTGGCCGAAGCTGTCGCCAAAGCCCAATCTTTCTTTGCCTAGAATGCGTTTTTCGCATGAGTGAGCCTATGACCGACGCGACCACGCCCGACACCGCAACACACAGCCTGTTCAGCCTGGACGAGATGGGCGCCAATGCGCCATCCGCCCTCGAACAGTCCGAGCTCGACCGGCTGACGGATGAGCTGATCACCGCCTTCAAATCTGTGTTCGACCCTGAAATCCCGGTCGACATCTATGAACTGGGCCTGATCTACCGTGTCGACGTATCGGATGACCGTGAAGTCGTAGTCGACATGACCCTGACCGCGCCGGGCTGTCCCGTCGCTGGCGAGATGCCGGGATGGGTCCAGGAGGCGGTCATGAAGGTCGATGGCGTCAAAGCCTGCGACGTCAACCTTGTCTTCGATCCGCCTTGGGATTCGTCCAAGATGTCCGACGAAGCCAAGCTGCAACTGAACATGTTCTGACCATGGACGTCCAGCCTTCCATCACACCGCGCCCCCGCCGTCCAAGGCCAGCCGTCGTCTCGCTTACAGATGCCGCGGCAGAACAGGTCAAGGCCATCATGGCGCGCGCAGACAAGCCCTATGTTGGTCTGCGTGTCGGCGTCAGGCAAGGCGGCTGCGCCGGCCAGGAATACGTGCTCAGCTATGCCGAAGAGGTCGGGCCGATCGATGAGGTCGTCACCGACAAGGGTGTGACCATACTGATCGAACCCAAGGCGGTCCTGTATCTGGTCGGCACAGTCATCGACTATGAGACGACGCAGCTGGCGTCGAAATTCGTTTTTCAGAACCCCAATGAGACCGATGCCTGTGGCTGTGGCGAAAGCGTAACGATCAAACCCGCTGCCGCGGAGTAGGGCTCAAGCGGTCACAAGCACCGATGGCGTGAGCGGCTGACCCGTAGCTTCGCTTATCAGTTGCTGTGAGCGTGTTTCAATACGATCGCGCAGGGTGTCCAGGAATTCGTCCTTGGCCAGACCGGGTTGAATCGGCTCCAGGAACTCCAGAACTGCCGTGCCGGCCGTCTTCTTGTAATGCTCTTCCTGCCAGAACACGCCGAGATTGGTCGCCACGGGTACGACGGGCATGTCGAAATTGTTCATCATGTGCCAGACGCCCGAGCGGTAACGACGGTAAGTGCCAGGCGCGTTCAGATGACCTTCCGGATAGATGAGGATGCTGCGGCCATCCTTGGCGGCGTCGGCAGAGCGCGTCGCCAGGGCCTTGCGCGCCTCGTGACCGCCGCAATTGTTGACGACGATGGCGCCAAGCTTTGAGAGCAGGGTGCTCATCAGTGGAAATTTTTCGAGGTGATCGCCGGTAACGAAGGCCAGGTCGCGGAACTGGGAATAGATACAAAAGCCGTCGCCCCAGGAATGATGCTTGCAGGCAAAAATCACTGGTTGCTGCGGGACGTTTTCGCGGCCACGTATCTCAAGTTTGATGCCAGCGAAGACCCGCATCGCCCAAACCATGCGTTGCGTATAGCGGTGAATAACCCAACTTACCGGCTTGCGTCCCGGGAATAGCGTCAGGATCAGCGCCGAGACACTGTAGAATATGGATAGGGTCCAGTAGGCGATGGCGAACAGAAAGCTGTTCATGAAGCTTCCCTCAAAAACGAACAAACGGATTTGAACATTGTTCAAATCCGTTTGCAAGCATTAAATAGGTGCGGACGCGATCAGGCGGCGCTCGAGTCCGGGATCGCGCTGCCGACGGCCACAGTGACCTTGTTGCGGCCGGCATTTTTCGACTGATAGAGGGCCTTGTCGGCGCGGTCGAGCAGGTCGAAGGCGTCTTCGCCATATTCGCGCTGGGCGATGCCTGCAGAAACGGTCACCGTACCCAGGTCTTCGTTGGTCGAGCGGCGCTTCAGGACTCGCGAGGCAATTTCCTGGCGTGCTTCATTGAGTATGCGTTCGACGACAGCCGCGGTTTCACCCGGGAAGAGCAGGCCGAATTCTTCGCCGCCGTAACGCGCGGCCAGGCGCGGTGCGCGGCCGATGCGGGCAAGGACGCTGGCAACATAGCGCAGGACCTGATCGCCTGTCTGGTGACCCCAAGTGTCGTTGAAGCGTTTGAAATGGTCGATATCGAGGACGGCGAGGGTCAGCGGAGCGCTGCCGTCGTCACTGTCACAGTGGTTGTCGAGTGCTTCGTCGAAGGATTTGCGATTGGCCAGATTGGTCAAAGCGTCCGTCATGGCCTCCATGCGGACCTGGTCCAGATGCTTGCGCAGACGGTTGACCTCACGCGACGAGTCGACGAGACGGGATTCGAATTCGACGTGGTGGCTCAGGACCTGATTTGTGGCGTCGGTCAGGCTCTGCACCAGTCCCTGCAAGGCGGTGGCGTCAACAGCGCTCATCGAGCGCTTGGCTCCTTCGAGGGTGTCGCTGTAGGTCTTCTGGGTCTTCTGGGCTTCGCTGATGATTTCGGTGATCGAGGTCAGTTCACGCGTAAGCTTTAGGCCGGCGTCGCGAACCTCGTCGTTGAGCTTGAGACGCGCAATGAACTTGCTGGCCAGGCTTTCTGAAACGTCCTCGGTAATTTGCTCGCCCGCCTTCACCAGGCGAAAAATTTCCTGGGCAAGCGCACATTCCGGGTCGCCGGCAACATAGAGCCACAGTTCATAGTTCAGCGGCGTCGGCCAAACACCATGTTCCTGCATCAGTCGCAGGGCTTCATTCGCCAGGGTGTAGGCGTTTGGGCTTCGTACGCTGATCTCTATGTCATTATTCATTGAGAGTCCTCTGCGTCCGCGGTGAATCAGCATCCTGATTCGCGTTGTGACGTCCGCACTCTACTGAAACTTCTCTGACAGGCGGTTAACGCCGCGAATATTTTCCGCTCAAGCCTTTACCTGTGTAGGGCGCAGCATGAAGGCCGGGGTGTGATCACCGAAAGGCGTGCCGGTTTCCTGTTCGCGGTCGGAACGTCTTTGGTTGCCACCGCGTTCCTGATCGCGTTCGGGACGTTTCTGTACGCCACGAACGGGTTCAGCTTCACGCTCGGGGGGCTTCTGACCTTTGCCTCGGGCGGGCTTGTCAGCCTTAGACTTCTCAGTCTTGGCAGGGGCTTCGGCGATGTCCTCGACCGCTACAGCTTCCGGGGGCGCGATCGGCTGGGTAGAGGCCTGCGGGCTGTCTTCCGTACGGCGCGGTTTGCGGTCGCGTCCGCGATCCCTGTCACGCTCGCGGCCCCGGTCCTTGTCACGCCCCTTGGCGCCGCCACGCGCGGGCCGTTCACCGCGCGGCGCGTCGTCCAGAGCGGCATAGTCGACGTCAAGGTCGAGCACAGCCGGCTCTTTCTTGATGAGCTTGATGACCTTGTCGTAGTTTTTTTCGTCGGCGGCCGACAACAAAAGATAGGCTTCGCCTGAGCGGCCGGCGCGGCCCGTACGCCCAATACGGTGAACGTAATCATCGGCGTGGTGCGGAACGTCGAAGTTGAATACGTGACCGACAGCGGGGATATCGAGGCCGCGAGCGGCAACGTCGGACGCGACCAATAGTTTCAGCTGGCCACTGCGGAAGGCGTCAAGCGTCTTCATGCGCAGTGCCTGGTCCAGGTCGCCGTGGATCGGAGCAGCATCGAAGCCATACTTGGCCAACGACTTGGCGACGATGTCGACGTCGGTCTTCTTGTTGCAGAAGACGATGCCGTTGGTGATGTCAAGCGTCGAGAGCAGGGCGCGCAGGGCGATCCGCTTGGCGCGGACGTCGCGGTGCGGCACCTTCAGCACATATTGCGTGATGTTTTCATTGGTCGAGGCCGGACGCGAGACTTCGATACGCACCGGGTTCTTGAGGAACTGGTTGGTCAGGCGTGTGATTTC
>CAMLLA010000197.1 GCA_946480525.1 uncultured Asticcacaulis sp.
TGCGCGTCGTCGACGCCAATACCAAGGTCGGCAAGGTCTATCGCTCACGCATCGTCTTTGTCTGCGCCTCGTCGAACTCATCGGTCCACCTGCTGCTCAATTCGCGCGCCGAAGGCCGCTCCGACAGCTTCGCCAACCGCTCGGGCACACTCGGCCGCTACGTCATGGACCACATCTTCCGCGTCTCGGTCGGCGGTCAGGTGCCGGGCTTCGAGGACACGATCGAATATGGCCGGCGTCCGGGCGGCATCTATGTGCCGCGCTTCCGCAATCTCGGCCGGCCGGGCGAAGAAGACGTCGGCTATCTGCGCGGCTTTGGCTATCAGGGTGGCGCCGGGCGCGGGCCTGCCGATCCGGGCGGCTTCGGCGCTCAGATGAAAGAAGGGATGCGTAAATACGGCCCGTGGAATTTCGGCATGACCGCCTTTGGTGAATGCCTGCCGTATAAGGACAACACGATTACGCTTCACCCGACCAAGGTCGATCGCTACGGCGTGCCGCAACTCATCTTCAACGTGACCTTCCGCGAGAACGAGCACAAGATGATGGCCGACGCGCTGGAGACCGGCAAGAAGATGCTGACGGCCGCGGGTCTCAAGAATGTCTATGGCAGTCAGGATGTTCACGTTCCCGGCGATGCCATCCACGAAATGGGCGGCGCGCGCATGGGCAACGACCCGAACGATTCGGTGGTCAACAAGTGGAGCCAGCTCCATGACGCGCCGAACGTCTTCGTCACCGATGGCGCGCAGATGGCGTCGACCTCCTGTGTCAACCCGTCGCTCACCTTCATGGCCTTTACGGCCCGCGCCGCCGACTATGCCGCCAAGCAGTTCAAGGCGGGCGTCATCTAATTCCGAGGAAACAAACCCATGACCATGCAACTATCCCGCCGTCACTTTTTCGCAGGTGCCGCCGCCCTGTCCGTAGCCGGTCTCGGCACCGCCGCGATCGCCGGCCTCGGCGGCAAGCCGTTCAAGAAAATCGGCGTCCAGCTCTATACGGTGCGCGATGCCCTTAAGGCCGATCCGGCCGGCACGCTGGCCAGGGTGCGCGCCATCGGCTTCGACGAGGTCGAAACCGCCGGTTTCGCCGGCAAGTCCGCCAAGGAATTCCGCACCCTGCTGGACGGCGCCGGCCTGACCTGCGCGTCGGGCCACGTCGGCTATGACGACTGGTTCAAGCGCCCGGAAGCCGCCCTCGACGAGATGGCGACGCTTGGCGCCAAATACGCGGTCCTGGCCTGGCTTGAGGCCGATCAGCGCAAGGAATGGGCCGCGCTGGGCGAGAAGATGAATCACTGGGGTGAGCTGTGCAAGGCGCGCGGCATGACCATGGCCTATCACAACCACGACTTCGAGTTCCAGAACACACCTGAAGGCCTGCCATTCCACCTGCTGCTGGAACACACCGATCCGAAGCTTGTCGCCTTCGAACTTGACTGTTACTGGGCCAGCTTCGCCAATCACGATCCGGTCCACGTCCTGCATGAACACGGCGATCGCATCCGCTTGCTGCACGTCAAGGACAAGGGCGCCGACGGCAAGATGACGCCGGTCGGCCAGGGCACGATCGACTGGGCCAAGGTTTTGGATGCCGGCAAGAAGGCTGGCGTGACCAATATCTTCGTCGAACACGACAATCCGACCGATCCGTTCGCCAGCATTACGGCCGGCCTCAAGTACCTGAAGGGGTAAGCAGGGGCCGAAGGCGGAAACGACCGGAGCCCACAAAATAACGGGCCAGCCAGGAAAAGGGGAAACATGGCCGCGTCACCATTCAACGCAGACGTCATCATTGTCGGTTCGGGTGCGGGCGGCAGCATGACCGCCTACGCCCTGACCCGGGCGGGCATCCGTTGCCTGCTGCTCGAGGCCGGGCGTGCTTTCGATCCGGCGACCGAGATCAACATGCTGGGGCAGGAGCACGAGGCGCCCCTGCGCGGCCAGGGCACAACCGACAAGCCGTTCGGTTTTTACGACGCGACGATCGACGGCGGCTGGCGCGTTCCGGGCGAGCCCTATTCGGTCGCCAAGGATTCAAAGTTCGAATGGTGGCGGGCGCGCATGCTGGGCGGACGCACCAATCACTGGGCGCGCCACGTGCCGCGTTTCGGTCCCTATGACTTCAAGCCCTTTTCGCGCGATGGCCTGGGTGTTGACTGGCCGATCTCATATGATGATGTCGCACCCTGGTACGACAGGACCGAGGAGGTCGTCGGCATCTGGGGCGCGCCGAACGGATTGGAAAACCATCCCGATTCGCCACCGGGCATTGCCCACACGCCGCCGAAGCCGCGCGCCTACGAACTGCTGATCAAGGCGGCAGCCGGCGAACTGGGTATCCCCGTCGTGCCGTCGCGCTACGCCATTCTCACCAGGGACATGCCGGACAAGGTCGCGCCGCGCAGCGCCTGTTATTACGCCAGCCCCTGCGGCCGTGGCTGCAATATCGGCGCGGCCTTCCAGACGACGACGTCGCTCCTGCCGATGGCGATGGCGACGGGCCGGCTGAAAATCGTCACCAATGCCATGGTGTCGAAGGTGCTGATGAAGGGCAAGGACCGGGCCGAGGGAGTCGAATATATCGACAAGACGACCGGCAAGACGCACCAGGTGCGGGCAAGGGCTGTCGTGCTGGCGGCCAGCGCGTGCGAGACCTCGCGCCTGCTGCTGAACTCGCGCAATGCCGACTATCCCAACGGACTGGCCAATTCGTCAGGCCAGGTCGGGCGCAACCTGGTCGATACGGTCGGCGGCGGTGTCTCCGGCTTCATTCCGGGGCTGGAAGGCCGGCCGATCTATAACGAGGAAGGCGCCGACCAGGCGCACATGTACATCCCGTGGTGGCTGTACAAGGAACAGGCCGAGGGCAAGCTCGACTTCGCCCGCGGCTATCACTACGAAATTGGAGGCGGCTTCCGCGTGCCGGGGCCGTGGACGGGTGGGGCCGACCTGCCCAATGTCAATGGCGCGGACCTCAGGGCGTCGCTGAAGCGCAAGATGGGCAGCCGTGTCAGCCTGACCCTGCGCGGCGAGATGATCCCAAACAAGGATTGCTACGCCGAAATCGACCCGAGCCTTCGTGACAAATGGGGCATCCCGGTCCTGAAATATCACTGGAAATGGTCCAGGCAGGAACTGAACATGGTCCAGCACGGGCTGGTGACGGCGCGCGCCATCATCCGCCGCATGGGCGGGACCGTGCTCAAGCCCGACGAGGTCGCCGAGACCAATATCAAGGACGGCGGGGTTATCATCCATGAAGGCGGCACGGCGCGCATGGGCGCCGATCCGAAGACCTCGGTGCTCGACAGCTACAATCAGTGCTGGGATGTGCCGAACCTCCTTGTCACCGATGGGGCGATGCTGGCGTCCAACCCGCACAAGAACCCGACCCTGACCATCATGGCCCTGGCCTGGCGCGCCAGTGAGAACCTGGCCGCCAAACTGAAGGGAGGGGCTTTCGCATGACTGTGTCGCTCGATCCGACACGCCGGCGCAGCCTGCAATGGATGTTCGCAGGTCTGGCCGCCATACCGACCCTGCCGCAGATTGCCCTGGCCGCCGATGGCGTCATGGGCGCACTCGATGCCAGGATCGCCTGGCCCGACGTGGCGCTGCCCGTCAATGCCTCCGTCGGCTATGGCTCCGATCCGAACATGATGGAGCCGTCCGTGCCGTGGCCCCTGATCCTCGGCGCACGGCACAAGGCGGTGCTGAACCTGATCGGCGACGTCATCCTGCCGCGCGAAGGCGACGATCCGGGCGCCGGCGAGCTGATGATCGCCGATTTCATCGATGAGTGGATCAGTTCGCCGTACGAAGGTCAGGCGTGGGACCGCGGACTGGTCATGAACCTTCTGGCATGGCTTGACCTCCAGAGCCATGCTTTGGCGGGAAAGGATTTTCTCGACGCCGGCAAACCTGCCCAGGACCTGATCGTCGCCGAACTGATGCGCGATCCGGTGCCGCAACACCTTTTCCAGGCCGCGTCGGCCTTCCACCGTCTGCGTGGCCTGATCGTCGGGGGCTATTGCACCACGCCGGAAGGCAAGGCGGCCATCGGCTATATGGGCAATACGCCGGTCATTGGCGAATGGCCGGGGCCGACCGAAGAGGCCATGGCGCACCTGCGCGGCCTGCTGAAAGATCTGAAATTGCCGGTTACGGTATAAGGAGACGGAAATGACCACGCGACGTTCATTTATTCTGACGGCCTCCGCCGTCCTGTTAGCCTCACCCATGGTCGCCTGCGCAGCGCCGGCCGCCTGGACGCCGCTCTTCAATGGCAAGGACCTCACGGGCTGGCGGGTTTATAAGGGCGGCGCGGCCGGTGACGGCTGGGCGGTGGAAGACGGGGCGCTGGCCCTGAAACACGCCGGCGGCGGCAACATCGTCACGGAAGCCGAATACGGCGACTTCGAGCTGGAATTCGACTGGAAGATATCGAAGAACGGCAATAGCGGCGTCATGTACTTCGTCCGCGAGCTGCCGCAGGCAGCCCAGCCCTATCACACCGGTCCGGAGTATCAGGTACTCGACAATGCCGGCCATGCTGACGGCAAGATTCCTTCCCACACGGCCGGCGCCATCTACGACCTGGTCACGCCGTCCAAGGACGTCACCAAACCGGTCGGTGAGTGGAACACCGCACGGATCGTCGTGCGCAAGCGGCATATCGAACATTGGCTGAACGGCACGAAGGTCGCCGAGTCGTCCTATGGTGACGATAAATGGAAGGCGCTGGTCGCCGGTTCGAAGTTCAAGGCCATGCCCGACTTTGCTACCGAGCCCAAGGGGCGGATCTGCCTCCAGGACCACGGCGATCCGGTCTGGTATCGCAACATCCGCATCCGGGCGCTTTAAGCCTGCACTGACGTCAGGTGAAGCGTCGCGACGCCTGCAACGACGCTGGCGACGCCGATCCAGCCGGCCAGGCTGACCTTTTCCCGGGTGAATATCCACGCCAGCATGACGGTGATGGCGCTGGCCCCGGCGCTAAGCGCGGTCGCAACCGCGATCGATCCGGCGGCCTGGCCGAAGGCGAGGGCCAGATAGCCGCCGCACGCCAGCAACGCAGTCCCCAAAACGAGACCTGTGTCTTTCAGGCTTGTCATGCGGATCGGTTGACGCCGCGCCAGGGCCAGCACCGCGACAACTGCGGTTGCGAAAAGATAGTGTATCCAGATCGTCCCCAGCGCGCCGAACACCGGCACGGAATATTTGCCCTGCACCCAGTATGCAACGCCGAAAAACAGGGCGGATCCGGCGGCGAATACCCAGCCTGACTGTTTCGGGGTGTGCGAATCCTTCGTATCGGACGGTGGCGATGCTGACAACACGGCGCCCAGGGCCGCCAATGCCAGTCCG
Source organism: uncultured Asticcacaulis sp. (assembly GCA_946480525.1). Next base: position 5,373 of record CAMLLA010000197.1, read on the forward strand.
GCGCCGGCCCCGACCGTCAGCTTTTCACCGGTGACAAAGGACAGTATGGCGCTTACGGCGCCGTAGCAGGCCATGACGGGAGCGACGACAGCGACCCTTCCCTTGGCGAGGCCATGGTAAAGGCATGCCGTTCCCGCCATAACCATCAGGCTGGAGCCGAGCATGGTAAGCCATTGCCGGGCGGGAATACCGGGCGGCAAGGGGCGGATGAGAACGGCCAGGCTCAGCAGCACGGCCATAAACGCCTGTCCCCACAGCATGGTGCGCAGTACGCCCGTTTCCTTGTTGGCGAAACGCGCGATCAGGTTGGTGACGCCGTAGAGCAGGGCGGACGCCGCTCCGAAAAGAATCGCTTGATCCATCAGTTCTCTCGACAGCAGGTTTGGAGCGGTACCAAATGCGGTAATTTCTGGCCGCACAATGTCGATGCTGAGACGTAAATTCGCTATATGGGTGAAGGACTCGGTCTATATACACTTTCTTAACACGCACGGCGGGAGTATGATTTGCCTGTTACCGCTAACTGCGTCACAAATGTAACAGATAGCGAAAGTGTGAAGGCCTGCTCGTCCACGTGGATAAATGGGAATTGACAGCGCAGTCATTTCGCCTTATCCCAGTAATAACAATGGTACCGCTCTCAAAACAGGTATCGCAAAAATCAAGAGAAAACTACCCGCCGTTAAGATGCGGGATTGAAATATAAGATTTGGGAGACGAAATCAAAATGGAGAACATCGTAGACGTTTGACCGTTTCAATTCTGATGTGGGCTTCTTCCAATAAGAATTGATAGCGCTAACATGAGCTTTTTGCAGCTCGATGCCGCCAGGTTGGTCGCCTGTGGCGTCTGCGATACTGTTTGAACATCATCCAAATCTTGAAAAGAGCTTCGCCCGCCTGTGAGCGGGATGAGGATGCGTGCCGTGGCGGCTTGCCTTTAAGGCAGACAAGAAACAGCCGGGCGGTCGCGCTGGTAAAACAGAGAAATGGGAGACAGATCCAATGACTACTGTATCGCGTACGAAACTGAAGAGCGCTGTTCGCAGCGCCTTCCTGGGCGGCGTATCCACGCTGGCCTTATGTGCCATGGCGGGTACGGCCATGGCCCAGGACGCTCCGGCCGCGCCGGCTGAATCCGACGTTGTTGTCGTCACGGGTGTTCGCGGCTCGCTGCAACGTTCGATGAACATCAAGAAGAACGCCACCGGCGTCGTCGACGCCATCTCGGCCGAAGACATCGGCAAGTATCCGGACACCAACCTGGCCGAGTCGGTCCAGCGCATTCCGGGCGTTTCGATCGACCGCGTCAACGGCGAAGGCTCCAAGGTGACAGTCCGCGGCTTCGGCCCCGGCTTCAACCTGGTTACTCTGAACGGTCGCACCATGCCGACGGCCTCGATCGACCTGATCGGTACCGGCAACACGTTCGCGGGCGGTGGTTCGCGTAACTTCGACTTCTCGAACATCGCTGCCGACAGCGTTTCGGGCTTCGAAGTCTACAAGACCGGCAAGGCCCATGTGGCGTCCGGCGGTATCGGCGCCACCCTGAACATCAAGACCCTGCGCCCGATCGGCAAGGCTGGTGCGACCGGCGTTCTCGGTATCAAGGCCCTGCACGCCGACAACCTGGTCGACGGCAAGGACTGGACTCCGGAAATCACCGGCGCCTACAGCTGGACCAATGACTCGAAGACCTTTGGTTTGTCGCTGTTCGGTCAGTATACCGAACGTGACAATGCCACACGCCAGGCGACCCAGAACAACTGGAACCTGGACACCCGCGCCCAGTTCTACGATCCCAACAGCGGCCGTCTCCGTTACGCCGCCGACAAGACGACCCTGCTGACGCAGATTACCAACGCGCCGCCGGCAGGCAGCCTGGTCGCCTATCCGAACGACAGCCGCTATGCCCTGTCGCAGACGCACAACCAGCGCACCAATATCGGCGCCACGGCCCAGTTCCGCCCCAGTGAAAACTGGCTTTTGACGGTCGACGCCCTGTACGTCGAAAACAAGGGCTCGGAACAGCGCGCCGAACAGACCAACTGGTTCAACCGCCCCTTCGACCAGGTCAAGTTCGAGCAGGGTGAATCGGGCATCTACAACGCCCTGTACCTGCAGGAAAACCTGAACGGCACCAAGGACATCGGCTTCGAACAGCAACTGCTGGGCCAGAAGAACACGCTGCAGTCCATCGGCTTCAATGCCCGTTGGGATATGAGCGACAAGGCCACCCTGACCTTCGACGTCCACAGCTCCGAAGGCAAGGCGACTCCCGACAATCCGAACGGCACGTCGTCGGTCATGATCTCGATCGGCGCGCCGGTCGTGAAGGACCACTCGGTCGACTTCACC
>CAMLLA010000198.1 GCA_946480525.1 uncultured Asticcacaulis sp.
ATGAAGCCAAAAGTGTCGGCCTTCATATGCCACTGGCGCGCCTTTTTGGCGTCCTTTGCGGTACCCCAGCCGGTCATGTAGATGCGGCCAAGCAGCATGGCCGCGTCCGACTCGGTCGTCATGAAGTCGGGATCTTTTTCGTTAAAGCTCTGGACGCCGTAGCGGGAATTGAATGGCGCTTCGGTCGCCTCGCCCAGCCATTTGATGGCCTTGCCGGTATCCTGCGGCGTTCCGAGGCCGACCAGGTGCATCTTGCCGAGCATCAGTGCGGCTACGGGATAACCCATCTTGTTGTAGGATTTCTGGAACAGGACCAGGGCATCGGCATAGTCCTTGTTGTCGAAGGCCATGTAGGCGTCGCGCAAGGAGGTGTCGTTGCGCGCGATCGATGCGCGGCCGGCGGCAAAGCCATAGTCGCCCGCACCGCAGCCCAAAGGGCCGGCGGCGCCATTGGCGCCGGGCTGCCTTCCGCGGATGCGTTCCGGGTCATCCATGGCGCTGCCGAAAGGCGCCTTTTCCAGAAATCTGCCCCTGCCGCCCCTGCGCCCGCCGTCACCGTCGATATAGTCGTTGTAGACATCGTCGGTGCCGCCGCCGAAAAAGCCGCATGACGAGCCGCTACCCGTGCCGATGCGCGCCCAGCCGGGATAGGTGCCGGGTTTGCGGCGGCCGAAAATGGTCATGACTTCCGGATCCGGGCCGGGCGGCGGGGCCGCCGCTGCGGTGGCTTCGGCCGATGCCGGCCGGGCCGCGGTTGTCTGGGTTTCGGGCGCCTTGACTTCAGACACCTTGACTTCGGGCATCTGGGCCAGCGCCGGCAGCGACAGAGCCAGAATTGCGAGCGTCAAGGTGACCGTGGCCACGGGTTGCGTGCGCGACATTGTTCCCTCCTCAATGCCTATTTTATACGAAATGCGTGTTCTGCCTGATCCACATTCCCCCATCCGTATCGAACAGGATGTTGAAGCGGCGCAGGATGCCCATGCCGATGACGCCGTCGACGTTGCGGTCCTCGCCGTCGGGCAGTTGCGTCGGATCGCTGAGCGTCAGCGGTGACACGGCGATGCGGACGCCGGCGATCTCGAACTCGGGGCCCTTGACGAAGCGCGTGCGAATGATCCTGCCTTCGTCGTTGCGGCCCTGGCGGTTTTCCGCATCCGGGAAACGGTCCCAAAGGTTGCGGGCCTTGACCGTCTGGGGCGGAAGAAACAGCGCCATCTGGGCGTTGGTGTCGATCCGGCAATCGAGGTCCTGGCCGTCGAGCCTTGCCTTGATATAGAGCCGTGACTGGCCGGTTTCATCGCGGACCTCACGGACGGCGCCAGTCTTCACGTAGCCCGTCCGGTCGGGCGCCGCGTCGACGAAAAAGGTCAGCAGGTTGGCGTCGAAGTCGAGCCCTGACGGCATGGCCAGCAGGAAGTCGAGGCCGAGCGAGGCCTTTGCCGCATAAGGCTCGGTACGTGGCTGGAGCTTCAGGCGCGGCAGCCGCACCGACCCGAATTCGATCTGGCTGGCGTCGAAACCGCCATCCGCCCCCTTGGCTAGGCCCAGGGCGGAGGCAATCACGGGATCGATTGCGCTGGTTGCGTTGCCGGTGGTCAGCACGAAGGGCAGGGCGGGTTTGTCGCCGAACCTGCCCGGGATCATGATCTTGCGCGCTTCGCCGTAAAGGAAGGGAATGGCCGCCGTGCCGGGCGCCACCTCTTCCGGCGCATCCATTTCGGGCATGGTGTTGGTCAGGCGCGCATAGGAAGCGTTCGGCTTGAGGTACAGTTCCTTGCGCGCGTTGAAGGCGACGGTAAAGTGTTTCAGAAAGGGCGTGCCGACCAGACCGTCTATGCCGCTCCGATGCAGGCTGTCGCCGCCCTTGGGGTCGACAAGCGTCACCGGCATGGCGGGCAGCACCAGATCGCCGACCGCGACATTCGTCGCCCTGACCATGCGGGTCGCCACCGTCTGGCCGTTGGCGCCCCGGCCTTTGCCTTCGAACAGCAATGGGAACTTGCCCCACAGGTCGTTGCGTTCGACAAAGGCGCCGGACGCCAGCAGCGCCGACCCCGCGCCGGTGTCGACGCAGCAGACCATCTTCTTCCCGTCGAGCGTAACATAGACATAGACCTTTTCGGCGAAGTCCTTGCGGTCCGCCTGATAAAAGCCCTTCACATGGCGGAAGCCATCGAGGTCCATCTCTGCGCCGTTGAGGTAATAGCGGATTTCGGCGGCTTCGTAGTCGAGCTGCGAGGGGATGCCGGTCAGGAAGCTTGCCGGCAGGATGCCGTCAACCCCCTTCATCTTGAAGTTCTCCATGCCCACAAAGGTCATGTCGCCGAAGGGCAGGCCGCCACTGACCACGACATTGGGAGCGCGGTAGATATAGCTGTTCTCGTGCCCTTTGAGGCTGGCCGTCCTGATACTCCCGCCGGTGCGCAAGGACAGTTCCTTGGCGAGCGATTCGCGGATCAGGCTGGAAAAGGCGCCGGTGTCGATCAGGAAGCGGTAAGGGCCTTTGCCGTTTATGGTCAGCTGCATCAGGGGCATGCCGTTGGAGGCAAAGCTGAGCGGAACACGAACGATGAGCGGCTTGCCGGCGGCGTGGCCCATGTTCGGTATGGATGCCGCACCTGCGACCGCAGACACGCCTACGCACAGATCCCGCCTGGTAAACATCGCACTCCCCCCGGTTGTATGTTACGGGGACGCTATCATGACACCGGTGGACTGTCACGGGGTATTGTATGCCATCGTGGGGTGCCGGCAGGGCGCGAAATGCTCCGCTATCGCGGCTTGGCGGCGACGACAAGCAGCGGACCCAGTAAAGTGTGGCTATCCCGGCGGTTCTGCGTCGGCACCCATAAACTCGATACAGCGCCGTCGAGGTACAGGGCATTGCGGCAGCCCAGCGCATCGCGGAAAAAACGGGCCAGGCGGCCGAAGGATACCGGCGCTTCGCTGATGACGAAAGCGGCCGTACCGTTCGGAGAAACGCCCACGGCGTTGCGGATGTATTTCGACGTACCGTCCGGCGCAAACTGGTTGTTGAGCTTGCCGTCGACGACCAGCATCGGTCCTGACTGGGTTGCCCAGACCGGAGTTTCTTTCAGCCCCGCGAAGGTGTCACGAGGGGCGATATGCGGCGACCCGTTCGCCGTGGTATAAAAGACTCCATTCGGCATCATATAGAAATTGCCGTTACCGCTGCGAACATTCAGGGCGCGGCGTACCTTTCCGTTCTCGATATGGAGTCCTATGGGCTGGCCGGCATCACCGAACATGCCGGCATTTGCGGCGAATTTCACCTGGCGTGACGTGTGGCCCAACTGGTTTTCCAGGCGGGCGAAAGTGCGCAGCGGCTTTCCGTTGCGGTCCGACTGGGCGAGCGTCAGAGTGTCCGTGGCCGGATCGTACCGGCAAACCGTGAAGTGGCTGCCTTCGAAGGTTTGGGTCTGGCAGGGCGCGGCTGAGGCCATTGCCGGTGGACAGGCAGGAGCGGAGATCAGAATGGTCAAAGCTATGAGCAACCGTCGCACAGTTTCTCCTTCCCGATGGGAACAGATCAGCGCAGATGCGGCGTGACGCGCGCCTTGAGGATCGTGATCAGCTCCGGCTGCATGAATTCGAACTCGTCCGGAATATTCAGGCAGATGACGCGGGCCGATTTAAGGTGCGGTCCGAACTTTTTGCTCAGTTTGTTGCGATGGGCCTTTTCCATGACGAAAACGATGTCGATGTCTTCGAGATGCTCGGGCGTCAGGGGATCGACGGCATCATGATTGAGGCCTGCCGAGTGCGTCTCGACGTTTGGATACTCGGCGAAGACCTGTTCGGCGGTCGGGGAGCGCAGCCGATTGGCAGAGCAGATGAAGAGCAGGCGTTGCATCATCTGACGTGTTTCGATGCGCGGATCCGCTTGACGTTCCGGGAGCACAATGGGCCGCAGGTGAGGGGAACCCTTGAAGCAGACACCGTCAGGCGTAATCCGGAATGCAGCACTGCAAGTGCCCCTTTTAGTTGATGACAACTGTATACAGGTCTCCAGCGCTCCATTCTAGCAGCTTGTTGCGCGTGCAACGAAACGGTGATATCAGCGGCCGCATGTGCAAGCTCTGTCCCATGATTTCTTGGCGAACGGCCCTGGTTTAAAACCAGGTGCGACACGCTGCGTCTTTAAGCTGACGCGGCACGGATATAGCAGCGGCCGTCCTTTCATGATCACGATGGTTCTACCATCCCTGCGCGGTATTGTGCGGGAAGGGCCGCTTCACGGGATCCCGCACTGTTGCGGGCCATGCAGCCAAGGAGGCTCAAATGACTATGATGACGCAATGCAGATTAAGAACAAGGGCCGGCTTCATGACCGACGGGTGGATCGAGAGCCGTGGTGCGATTGTTGGCAAATGGGTCGAGATCAAGGGCCGCGACGACCTCTACGAAGTCGTCTCGGCCAATACCGAAGTCGCGGCCGAAGTCGTCCATGACAACGAACGCAACTTCACGACCCACCGCAAAGCGACGGACGTCTGACGCTGCGGGCCGCCATCTCCGGGTGGCGGCCCTTTGTATAGCAGATACTGCTGGTGGTACTTGTTGCCACCTGAAAATTGACCCGGCGTAAAGTTTTGTTGCGTAAAATAAAGTATTCATTGTCGCCGGAAATTGATCTGAGGCGTAAATGTGACAGGCTAAAAACTTATTGCTCGGCCTTACCTAGCGGAAATATTGTTTTTGAGGGCCGGTTGATTAGTCTCTTTGATGGCGCGGCGGTAATGGGCCGGGCCGTAACTATAACAACGCAGGTTACAGGGTCGTCTCCATGATCAAAATCCGTTCGCTGGCGCTCGCCGCCGGTGTCGCTGCCGTATTGCCGCTGCTGATGGCGGCCGGCGCCCACGCCCAGGAATATTCACGTCTGATCAGCTTCGGCGACAGCCTGTCCGACAACGGCAATCTGTACGCCGCGACCAGCGGCACTCAGCCGCCATCGCCCTACAACCGCCGCTTCACCAACGACCTCGTCTGGGCTGAGTACCTGTCCGGCAGCATGCAGGGCTTCTTCACCGCCACCTCCTACACCACCGGCAACTATAATGCCGCTTTCGGTGGCGCGCGTTCGGACGGTCTGACGTCCTCGCCTCCCGGCCTGCCGGCACAGATCGCGTCCTATCTTGGCCATTCCGGGACGTTCGGCGCCAATGATGTCGCCAGTGTCTGGGCCGGGGCCAACGACATCTTCCAGGCCCTGCCGGGAGCGGCGGCAAGTCCGTCGACCGCCGGTGCGACCATGACGACCGCCTCAGCCACCGCCGCTGGCAATGTCTCGGCCCGCGTCAACCAGCTGGCGGGGGCAGGGGCCAGGACCATACTGGTGATGAACCTGCCTGATCTCGGCAAGACGCCGCAGTTTTCTTCGGATCCTTCGGCCTCGGCACTGACGACGCTCAGCGCCATGACCTTCAACACGGCACTGAACTCGGGCCTCACTACGGTCGCGGGCGCGCAGGGCGGCAGCAATATCGTACAGGTCGATATCTACACCGCCTTTAACGCCATCATCGCCAATCCGGCGCGTTTCGGACTGACCAATGTGACCCAGGCATGCATCAATGTCACGGCCTGTGTCACGGGCAGCCAGGATGTGCGCAACGCCAACCTGTTCTGGGATGGCGTCCACCCGACCGCCGCTGGCCACAAGCTGGTCGCGGCGCTGGCCGGGCAGTATCTCTACACCGCGACCTTAAGCGAAGGCGTCGGCATGTTCGCCGATCAGAGCTATGAGCTGCGCCGTGACAATGCCGCTGATTTCAGCGGCCGCCTTATGGGCGGCAACGGTTACTTTGTCGAGGTCGTGGGCGCGCAAGGTTCACGCGACAAGGATCTTTCCCTGCAAGGCAAGATCGGCAGCGCCGCGACCTCCGTATCGACCAAGGCCTATGACTATAGCCTGGGCGGCTTTCGCGCCGGCGCCGTCACGCCTGTGAACGACGCGATGCGCCTGGGTATCGCCGTAACGGCCCTGACCGGTGAGGCGGAGGCGTTCATGGTCGAAGCCAGGCCGACGGACCTCAGCGTCGACGCCGGCCTGACCTGGAGCGGCGGCAAGACGTTCCTTTCGGCGATGGCAGGTTTCGCGGTCGGCAGCTACAGCGACTACAAGCGCAGCATGCTGGTTTCCGGCTTCGACGGTCATATCAACCAGATCGAAAGCCAGGCGTGGTCGGGAGGATTGCAAGCCGGGTTGCGCCATGACATGAACGGCTGGGCGGTGACGCCGCTCGCCCGCCTGTCCTACGCCTCCGCGACCATGACGGGCTTTCAGGAGCTTGGCGACGTCGCAGTCGTCACGTTCGAAGATCGCACGGTTTCAGCCACGTCGGGCGCGGTCGAACTGCATGGTTCGGGCAAGCTGGGCGCGCTGTCCGTCGATGGCATGGTCGGCTACGAAGCGGTCCTGAGCGGTGACGAAGGGGCTTTGAACGGCAAGCTGGTCAACAATACCGCCCATGCCTTTTCGACCGGGATGGGCGAGGTCGGTGCGCCGGGCGTGCTGGTCGGCCTCAGTCTTTCAAAGGATTTTGCCGGGTTCAAACTCCAGGCCAGCTATCGGGGCAATTTCGGCGACGGTCAATCGGGTCAGCAGGGGCTGATTTCCCTCCGAAAGGCGTTCTGACGTCTGATGCAAACGGCTGCCGGTGCCTCGGACGGCAGTCGTTTTTCGTCGTCGTCGGAGAATAAGCGGCTTGTTACATCGCTTTTTTATATCTGGGAGATTGCCCACGGGCGCGATTTTATGATCGCCGCATTAGCCTCACGGACACTTCACAACTCCTTGAGGAAAACGTCATGCGTGCAAACGGCAAAACCCTTATGGCCGCGGCCTCCGTATCCTGCCTGATCCTGCTGGGCGGTCTCAGCGCGTGCAGCAAGGCTGAACAGACCGAAGCCGGAAATACGACCGAAAGCGCCGCGGCGGAGGCCGGCAGTATGGCCGGTGGCGCCGGCAGCGCGATCGCAGACGCGGTCACCCACGACACGCCGCAACAGTTCGCTGACAAGGCCGCTGTCGCCAACCTGTTCGAGATCGAGACCAGCAAGCTGGCCGTGAAGACCTCCAAGAACAAGGACGTCCTGGCCTTTGCCAACAAGATGATCACCGATCACACCAAGGCGGGCACTGCCTTCAAGGCCGCGGTCGGCAAGGCGACCGGCGTCACCCCGCCGGCTGAAAAACTGGATGAAGCCCATCAGAAGAAGCTCGACGATCTGAAGACCAAGACCGGCGAGGACTTCGACAAGGCCTATATCGACGCGCAGCAGGACGCCCACGATGAAGCGGTCAGCCTGTTCGATAGTTACGCCAACAATGGCGAAGACGCAGCGCTGAAGGCCTTCGCCGCCGAAACCCTTCCGACGCTGAAGGCGCACGAAGAGCATATCGACAAGATGTAAGTTTCGGACTGTAAGGCTTGCAACGAGACTATCGACGAGGGGCTGCGGCCCCTCGTTTTTATGTACGGTAATGGAGGCCGCTTCCGGCAGTTTGAAGATGTTTCTGCGCAAAAAGGGGCCCGCGTCACGAATGACGCGGGCCGAGTTACGCAGAGGACTCTGGAACTGTGATTAGAACTTATATTGCAGACCGACGTTCCACTGGGCGCCGAGGTGGTTGTAGACGAAGGTCGAGTTCCGGGTGGAGTCGATATACTGGCGGT